>CAZPWZ010000425.1:0-2934 GCA_964590675.1 uncultured Draconibacterium sp. | reverse complement strand
CTGATTGCCGAGTAACCCGATTTCGGCAATGCTGCCGATCATCTTTTCAGGTAATTCGATGCGATCAGGCACTGGCTCACCCTCTTTCAGCAAATAAAAGATGAATTTAGTGCGACCATCTTTGCTTTGGGTGAAGCAGAAGTTGCCTTGCTGATGCGGTGCCAGCGGGCGGGTATTGTAGATAGCCCTGCTGTTCACCTTCATCCATTCACCAATCCCCTTCAATCGTTCATAAACCTGGGGAACCAGTTCCCCGGTTTTATCCGGGCCCACGCCCAGCAAAAGGTTCCCTCCTTTGGCCACAATCTGGATGAGGGTATGGATGGCCCAGGTCACCGACTTGTATCTTTCGCCCGGACCAGTGCTGTACCAGCTGTCGCCCAGGGTGATACAGCTTTCCCATGGATAGTCCGGAATCGTCTCCGGGATCTGCTGTTCCGGCGTGCGGTAATTTTCAAACTCCCCATGAACGGTCCGGTCAACGATCAGCAATCCAGGCTGATTTTTCCTGGCCATCCCGGCAATTTTTGGTATGTCAACATCCTGGATCCACTGGTGCCGGCCCAGCCAGGGTTTGGTCTCTTCGGTAAGGGATCCCGCAGGCCGCACCTGTCCGCCATCCAGCCAAAGAATATCAACCTTGCCGTAATCCTTCATCAGTTCCTCGATCTGGTTGTAGGTGAACTTCTGAAAGGACTTCCAGCGGTCGGGATACCTGGCCGGGTCATAATTTACATTGCGGTCGAACACAGGGAAATAGGGCCACCAGTAATCGTCATTATGCCAGTCGGGTTTGCTGAAATAGGCGCCAATACCCATGCCCTGCTGCCTGAAGGCGCTGAAAACCTCTTTGACAACATTGCTTTGTGGGTTAGCTGAGAACATGCTCCCGCGGTCGGTGATCTTGTAGTCTGTATACTTCGAATCGAACATGCAAAACCCATCGTGGTGTTTGGTCGTAAAAACCACATATTTCATCCCTGCTTCCCTGGCAGCCCTGGCCCAGTTCCCCGGATTGAATTTCACGGGGTTGAACGTTTCCCGGATCTTTTCATATGCTGCCGTGTATTTGTAGTAATCGTCAGCATAAGGCCCCCGGCGGACGCACCAGCCCTCATCCTCGGGGCACAGGCTCCAGCTTTCCACAACACCCCACTCGCTGTAGGCACCCCAGTGAATGATCACGCCGAATTTCCAGTCCTGCCATTGGTGAAGTTTTGCGCTTACGGCCGAATCAGCCGGCCATTTATAGGCAAAGTCAGGCTGCTGCTCCGGATCATCAATATACCGGATCCTTTTGTTGAACTTTTCCTGGCCGTTCACAATGACCTTGAGATAGAACCTTCCCTTCGGATAGGGGGTAAGATCGTAAGTGAACATGCCTTCTTTGAGCTGAGGATAAAGATGTTCCTCAACGACTTTTCCACCCGGATCTGCTACGAGGCGAACCAGAACATCCCCGGTTTTATTGGAGAAATAATCCAGCGTCGTTTGATCTTTGGTCCTTGTAGGGTATAAACCAACAGAGCAGTCATTGATCCTTATGCTGTCTGGATGCGCACCTGC
This sequence comes from uncultured Draconibacterium sp., assembly GCA_964590675.1. Lineage (GTDB taxonomy): Bacteria > Bacteroidota > Bacteroidia > Bacteroidales > FEN-979 > CAIVAT01. The sequence goes on along the minus strand of CAZPWZ010000425.1, from coordinate 1,368 downwards.
AATAAAATTGTAACTCCATCCCGATCCGCAGTCCGATTCGAAGGATTTGATCAGGTTCCCATTCCCATCCATCAGCCTTGCAATACCGCGACCACCTTCGGTATTATACCAGAACTCGAGGCCATCACCGGCGGTATCAACCAGCGTCAACTCGTATGCACCAGGTGATAATTTCAGGGTGTCCCGGTAAAGGGTGGCAGGAGATAGGGTTCCAGGCTTTCGTTCCCTTACGGTTTTTCCATCCGTAGAGGTCAATTGATAGGAATTGTGACCCGGTTCATTGTTGGTCAGGAGGTGAAATACCAGGATTGTATCATGGACCGGCGCACTTTTGAAATTGACAACCAGTCTGTTATCTTCCGGGTATTCATCTTTTTTTCCATTTGGTTTTATCAAGGTGACCTGGAATTTGTTCTCACCAGGAGCGGATTGGATAATTCCTGGCAGGTTGACAACTGTTGATTTTCCCGGCGATAACAATCCACTCCAGTTGAATTCACTTTTTTCGAATTTCTGGGTGCCATATTGAATCGTAAGTGTCCTTATGTCCTTAGATCCTGAATTTTTTATCAGAATATGTGGATTTGCCCCCGATGGATTGAGCCGTTTGTGAATTGCCTTGGAAGAAGGGACTATGACATCCTCAATTGAGACATCATAACTGGCATCCGGCGCAGCATACTGAACCAGGTAGGCACTGATTACCTCGTTAGCGCTTGGTTTTGGTGAATTGTAAGATTGCATTGCAAAATCAATGGTGTGGGAATTTCGCAACCCGCCGGCGGTTAATTTGGATTGACCCGTTGCGGGGGGAGCGTTTTTACTTTCATCGCTCCCTGAACCACTGCTCCCTCCCGATCCAAGCGGCAGATCATAAACATCGGGTTGAACAAGGTATCCGGGACACCAGTTCGCCCGGTCATAGATCCACGTTCCGGCCTGCGGATAAAGCGGGTTGTCGCCACATTCTTTCCACATGGGTTTTTTATCAATCAACTTTCCGTCATAAAATATTTCCCTGTATTTATTGCAGAACTCACCGCATCCGTCGGGTTCGTCCATGCCATGACCGGTCTGGACGACACGCAAACGGGCGAATGAAGCACCGAAAGCGGCCTCGAAAGTATCCGGCGCCAATTTATTTTCTATGGGATTCAGGCTGTCGCCATAGGCAAAATGATCATCATAAATCTTTTCAATAGCAAGAGGAGTGCAGGCTGGTTTGCCTTTGATGATCTCAAAATCGATCGTAATCGCCCTTCCGCGGTCGTTATTGGGTTCATAACCCGAATGATTGTATTCGACCTCAACGCTGTCACGCATAATCATACTGAAATCGGTCACATCCACCTCCCACTGAAAGGTCCA
>CAZPWZ010000424.1:0-2955 GCA_964590675.1 uncultured Draconibacterium sp. | reverse complement strand
CCCACCGTCCCGGGCATGAGTGACAGGTTTTCAAGCCCGGCCCATCCGCGGTCAACACAATACTGCACAAATTCATCCCAGTTCTCACCTGCTTCTGCAGTGACAAGCACCTGCCGTTCATCCTCCTCCTTGATCTCTATCCCCTTGGAATTAATTTTAATGACAATGCCGCGAAAATTACCCGTAAAAAGGATATTGCTGCCACCCCCGAGGAAAAGGATCGGCATATGTATCATTTTCCGATAGTTAAGCAAGGTTAAAACCTCCGTGTGGGTCTTCGCTTCAACGAAATACCTTGCCTCCACCTCCATACCGAAGGTATTATGGGCTTTGAGTGAAACTGTCTGGTCGAGATGCATCTGGTAAAAAACCCAAAATTAGTTCAAACGAACGAGATATTATACATTTGTAACTCCAAAATCACAAATTGTAAAACGTAAATCGCAAACCCCATGCCCCTTGCCATCGTCTCGGTTACCAACGACCTTACTACCGATCAGCGTGTCGACCGCACATGCCAGGCATTGGTAAAGTCGGGCTATCAGGTCCTGCTGGTTGGCCGAAGACGAAAAAACAGCGCTACCCTGAAACCCCGCTCCTACAGGATACACCGCCTGAGGCTGCTTTCCGAAAAAGGACCGTTGTTTTATGCTGAATACAATATCGTACTTTTTTTCTATCTCCTGGTTCACCGGAGTGACCTGCTGGTTTCCAACGACCTGGATACACTGCCTGCAGTTTACCTTGCCGCCGGGTTAAAAGCCATGCGCATCCCAGGCCTCCCCGGGAAACAAGCCATCAGGCATATCCACGATTGTCATGAATATTTCCGGGGTGTTCCGGAACTCGTTGGCCGGAAAACCGTTACCAGGGTTTGGAAGTGGATCGAAGACCGGATCTTTCCCGGGCTTGAACACGTTATTGCAGTCAATGATTCCGTCGCCGGACTGTATGCAAAAGAATACGGCAACAAGATTACGGTGATCCGCAACGTACCCTTCAGGAAATCCCTCTCCGGGCCTGTGAATAAATCAACACTCAAAATCCGGGACGATCAGAAGGTCATCCTCTACCAGGGGGCGGTGAATGTCGACCGCGGACTGGAAGAGGCGATTCTGGCCATGAAACACCTTGAAACCGATGCCATCCTTGTTATTGCAGGGACAGGTGATATTTTTGACACCCTGAAAATATTCATAGCCGAAAATGGATTGACCGAAAAAGTGAGGTTGACCGGCGAGGTCCCTTTCCAGGAGCTGCACTCCCTGACCCTGATAGCCGACCTGGGACTTTCCATCGAAAAGGATGTTGGCATCAATTACCACTATTGCCTTCCCAATAAATTGCTTGACTATATCCAGGCAAACATCCCGGTGCTTGTTTCACCATTCCCCGAAATGAAGAGTATCGTGGATAAATATGTAATCGGAGATTTTGTCGAAAGTCACCAGCCTGAATCACTGGCGGTAAAGATGGATTCCATCCTGAAAGACCACGACCGGAGCAAAATGTATAAGCGAAACCTCTTGAAAGCCGCCGAAGATCTCTGCTGGGAAAACGAAGAAAAATCCTTACTTTTGATGTTGCAACCTTGACGTCGCCTGCCCTACATATCGTCTCTTTCGACATTCCATACCCTGCCAACTACGGCGGTGTGATTGATGTTTTCTATAAGATAAGGGCATTGCATGAGGCCGGTTTCAAAATCCACCTTCATTGCTTTCTTTACCAGCGGGAAGCCTCCCCGGAACTTGAAAAATACTGTGAAACGGTAAATTATTACCATCGCAATACGGGATTCCTGGCCAACTTCTGCATCAAACCCTACATCGTTTCGAGCCGGATGTCGGCGGATTTAATTAACAACCTGCTGCATGACAATTACCCGATCCTTTTCGAAGGACTGCATACCTGCGGATTCATGGCCGATTCCAGGCTGAAAGGCCGTTTCCTGGTTTACCGCGAAAGCAACATCGAACACCATTATTATTACCATCTGTTTAAAGTGGAGAAAAATCCGGGTCGCCGGTTATTTTTTCTGGCAGAAAGCATCCGGCTGAAATTATTTCAGCGAATACTGCGAAATGCATCCGTCATGCTTACCGTTTCGCAGGAGGATACGAAGTATCTTTCGAAGGAGTTTCCTGAAAACCGGGTGGTCTGGCTGCCAAGTTTCCATAACCACGATGCGGTGCATATTGCTCCAGGGCATGGAACATATGCCCTTTACCAGGGAAAATTGTCGGTCCCTGAAAATAGTGTTGCTGCGGAATTCCTGATTGAGCAGGTATGGGAGGAAACATTTCCGGAATTGGTCATTGCAGGCCTTGATCCACCGGAATGGCTCATCCGGTTGGCAGATAAAAGAAGAAATATCAGGATCGTGAAAAATCCGACCGATGCGGAGATGTTTACCCTGGTACATGAAGCCCATATAAATATCATGGTCACCTTCCAGCCAACCGGCCTGAAACTTAAATTACTCAATGCACTCTTCAATGGCCGCTTCTGCCTTGTAAATCCGGCCATGGTCAAAGGAACGTCCCTGGATGAGCTCTGCATCATGGCATCGGACCCGGCTGGTTTCAAAAAGCAGGTTCCTCTTCTTTTCACCCTCGGTTTCGATGAAACCCTTGTCAGACAGCGGGAATCAGTGCTTATGACAGGCTACTCCAACCAAAATAATTGCAAATTGCTTCAAGAGATATTAACTTTGTGTTGATGTTTAACATACCTTTATACTTTCAAAGCTGATCCGTATGAAAAAAATCCTTGTTCCCGTTGATTTTTCTGGCCATACCGATATTACCTGCAGGTATGCCCTCGAATTTGCCAAGTCATCTGGCGCAGAAATTAAACTTTTCCATACGTACTTTGATCAGATCATCAATGCCGATACCAGTTTCCCGGATACCCCACATATTAGCCCCACCCAAAATGAAGAACCTAAGCAGG
>CAZPWZ010000423.1:0-2955 GCA_964590675.1 uncultured Draconibacterium sp. | reverse complement strand
AAAATTAATTTTTCCCGTTGAACACAGAATTTCCTGGCTAACTCGGTTATATGGGAATGAACCGAAGATAAGGATTTTAACCTATACCGGAATGACCATCGAATTAGGCCGCAGAGAAAATGCACGCTTCATTTTGCGTGGATTACGCACCGCCGCCGATTTTGAATTTGAACGAAGCATCGGGCAGATGAATAAACTGATGTACCCTGAAATCGATACCGTGTTCCTGCTCTCTGCCCCGGAATATGCATCCGTCAGTTCATCGATCGTTCGCGATATCATCCGTAATGGCGGTGATGTGAAGCAATTCATCCCGGAAGGAATAACATTTTAAATACTAATTTCGAATCAAACTTTTCAGTATGCGATTTATAGGTGTCTTGTTTTTTATTTTAATTTTTTCTATCAGCTCTATTGCCCAGGAAACCGTGATTACCGGTTTTGCACCCGGGGCCGAGCGTAAATTAATTCAACTTACGGCACCCGGCGACCTGATTACCTTTTGGGAAAAACCACTGGCAGAAGCAAGGATTGATTCCACAGGTCACTTCAAAATGACCCTGATCCTTGACAAAACCACATTCGTTTACATTTCCATTGATTTTCATAAAACTGAACTGTTCCTGGAACCCGGACAAACCTATGACCTGCAGATCGCCGCGATGAATTATGATCAGTTTACAGAAGTAAACCCGCTGATCCAATCGCAAAACCTTTCCTGTACTATTTCAAATCCTGGCTTCATGGATTTGAACACCCTGATCGGCGAATTCAATTCAATCTACAGTGGTTTTCTGATGTCGAATTTCAACGCACTGTATCGCGATCGCAACAAGTTGGTTCTGGATACCTTCCGCGTTCAGTTGAACCAAAAGTACGGCGGAATCAATAACCCCTATTTCGTGAATTATGCCACCTATAAATTGGCCGCTCTTGAACAGCTTACCCAATACTACAACCAGGCACAATTGGCAAAAAAGTACTTTTCGGACAAGCCGGTACTCTATAATAACCTGGAATACATGGAGTTTTTCAACAGCTTCTTTTCAAAATATCTAACGGCGACATCCAACATTTTTCGTAAGATCGACCTGCACCCGGTTCTTAAATCTCCCGATTCCTATACTGCCGTTTTTAAGGTAATGGCTGCTGATACGTTGCTGAAAAATACCCGGCTGCGCGAATTGGTGATGCTGAAGGGAATGATGGAGCTATATAATAATTCGAACTACAACCAGGATGAGGTGCTTGCGGTCATTACACAAACCAGGCAGCAGTCACTTTTTCCGGAAAACCGGCTGGTAGCTGAGAATATGATCAGTTTGCTCACGAAACTGAAACCCGGTACAATGGCGCCTGAATTCACCCTGATAAGCCGTGAAATCAAAGACTTTTCATTGAAGAGCCTGCGTGGGAAACCTGTTGTATTGTGCTTCTGGACGACCTATTGCGAAGGATGTCTGTCTGAAATGGAACTGATCAAGCCGTTGTATGAAACCTATATGGATAAAATTCACTTCGTCAGCGTTTCGGCCGATAAATATTATGGTAAGATGCTGCTCTTTCTTAACATGAAGAAGGATTGGTTATGGATGTTCGTCAATATCGGTGAACAATCGCAGGTACTTAAGGATTATGATGTAAGAACATACCCATTGTTTGTTTTAATTGACAAAGAAGGAAGAATTTTAAAATATCCGGCCGAACAACCGAGTAGCGGATTGGAAGCTGAATTACAAAAAATATTAAAGGAGTAAAATATATCATGTTAGATTTTTTTAAAAAAATGCTGGGAAATAAGTCTCAGCGCGATATCCGTGAAATCAATCCATTGGTTGACAAGGCCCTGGAAGCATATGAAGAGATCAAGACCCTTTCAAATGACGAACTTCGTGCCCGGACGATCGATTTCAAGCGCAGGATAAGCGAATATCTTGCCGGAAAGGAAAAAGAGATCGCTGAATTAAAAGAGCAAATCAATTCTGATGAGCTTGAAATAGATGAAAAGGAGAAATTATACGGTGTGCTCGACCGGCTTGAAAAGGAATCATATGATCTGACCCAGGAGGTACTGCATGAGATCCTGCCTGAGGCGTTTGCAGTGGTAAAGGATACGGCCCGCCGGTTTTTTGAAAATGAATTTGTTGAGGTCACTGCCACCCAGGCCGACCGCGACCTGGCCGCAAAAAAGGCGAATGTGGAAATTGACGGCGACGTCGCACGGTTCAGGAATAGCTGGACTGCCGGGGGAAATATGATCCGGTGGGATATGGTCCATTACGATTGCCAGCTGATCGGGGGCGTGGTGCTGCATGAGGGAAAGATCGCTGAAATGGCTACCGGTGAAGGGAAAACGCTTGTCGCAACCCTTCCTATGTTCCTGAATGCCTTACCCGGAAAGGGAGTGCACATTGTTACGGTAAATGATTACCTCGCGAAACGTGACTCGGAATGGATGGGCCCCCTTTTCGAATTCCATGGACTGCAAGTTGACTGCATCGACCGGCATGAACCCAATTCACAGGCACGCCGTGATGCCTACCTGGCTGATATAACTTATGGGACCAACAACGAATTCGGTTTTGATTATTTGCGCGACAACATGACGAGCAATCCCGAAGAGCTGGTGCAACGACCTCACAATTACGCGATTGTGGACGAGGTAGACTCGGTGCTTATCGATGATGCCCGTACGCCGCTGATTATATCCGGCCCGACTCCCAAAGGCGAAAACCAGTTATTTGATGATCTTAAAAACAACGTTACAAAACTTACCAATACACAGCGGAACCTGGTAACCAAGTTACTGTCGGAGGCGAAAATGTTATCCGAGGATCCAAAGAATGAAGAAAACCTGAAACGGGCTGGTGAGCAGCTGCTTCGTGCCCACCATGGATTACCCAAAAATAAGGCGCTCATAAATTATATGCAAGCAGCAACGCAAGACTTCCATGA
>CAZPWZ010000422.1:0-2957 GCA_964590675.1 uncultured Draconibacterium sp. | reverse complement strand
AACGGCTGCAGAAGAATTCCAGCCCGAATACTCCCCCGATGGCAAGGAGGTGGCTTACCTTGAGGATCGCGTGGTATTGAAGGTGGTCAACCTGGCCAGCAAGCAAACACGGACCATCATGCCAGCATCGGTCAACTACTCCTATGCCGACGGGGACCAGTATTACCAGTGGTCGCCCGACGGCAAGTGGTTCCTGGTGAACTATGCCTTTCCCGACCGCATCTTCACCCCTGAAGTTGGACTGGTCTCCTCCGACGGAAAGGGTGAGATCAGGAACCTGACCCTCAGCGGATATGATGACTATGTACCGAAATGGTCGATGGACGGCAAGATGATGATCTGGGGATGCAACCGGAACAGTAACCGGGAGCAGGGTGGAAACCTTTCCAGCGGCGATGTGTATGCCATGTTTTTCACGAAAGCTGTATTCGACCGGTTCAGCCTGTCGAAGGAGGAGCTAGCACTGTTGAAGGACCAGGAGGAAAAGGCCGAAAAGGAGAAGAAAAAGGAGGCGGAAAAATCCAAGGAAAAGGATACGGAAAAATCCAAGGAAAAGGGAGATAAAAAAGATAAATCCGATACAGCTTCAGATGCTAAAAAGGACTCCGCAAAGGTAGTGATCGATTGGGAAAACCTCACCGACCGGAAGGCAAAGCTAACGGTTCATACTTCGGAGATCAGGGACTGGCTGCTGTCGAAGGATGGAGAAAAGCTGTTTTACCTTACCAGTTTTGAAAAGGACAACGACCTATGGGTAACCGAGCTCAGGACGAAGGAGACCAAACTGCTGGCCAAAATAGGGGCAAAAAGAGGCGGGATGGAATTGTCATCTGACGGTAAATTCCTCCTGGTATTTGCCGATGGCAAGCCGATGAAAGTCGAGGTGGATGGCGGTAAAGCGGAACCCCTGAAAACCTCCGGGGAGATGTTGCTGAAGCCGGCCGAAGAGCGCGGTTACATTTTCGACCACGCCTGGCGGCAGTTCAGGGAGAAGTTTTACGTGAAGGACCTGCATGGCGTGGACTGGGAATATTACTACAGTGCCTACAGGAAGTTTCTGCCATACATCAGCAATAATTATGATTTTGCCGAAATGCTGAGCGAAATGCTGGGTGAGATGAATGCATCCCACACCGGGTGCGGATACCGGCCCGAATTCCAGAACACCGATCAAACGGCCGACCTGGGAGTTTTCTTTGATTATAATTTTAAGGGCCCGGGATTGAAGATTGCGGAAGTGGTTGAAGGCGGCCCGCTCGACAAGTCCTCATCCAAAGTGAAAAAGGGCTGCATCCTTGAAAAAATAGACGGGGAGGCCATTACCGACTCCCTTGATTTTTATGCTTTGCTCAACCGCAAAACCGGCAAACTGACTTTGCTTTCGATTTACGATGCCGCAACCGGCGAACGCTGGGAGGAGAGCCTGAAACCGGTTAATGCCGGAGCAGCAAATCAACTGCTTTACCAGCGATGGGTGAAGAACCGCCGCAGTGAAGTGGAACGGCTTTCGGACGGCAAGATTGGCTATGTGCATGTGCGATCGATGGATGATGCAAGCATGCGCGTTGTATTCGAGGAGGCCCTTGGCCGGAATTTTGAAAAGAAGGCGATCATCGTCGACACCCGTTTCAACGGGGGCGGGAATATCCACGAGCAGTTGTCTGATTTCCTAAGCGGGAAAAAGTGGATCGATATTGTTCCTCACGGACAATATATCGGATCGGAGCCATACGACAAATGGGTAAAACCCTCTATCGTGCTGGTGGGAGAGAGCAACTATTCGGATGCGCACCTTTTTCCGGTTGCCTATAAGCTGAAAAACACGGGGAAAACACTGGGCATGCCTGTTCCCGGAACCGGAACCTTTGTGTGGTGGGAGACCCAGATCGACCCGACACTGGTATTCGGCATCCCGATGGGAGGGTGGCGCACCGGCGACGGTAAATTCTGTGAAAACAACCAGATGGAGCCCGATATCAAGGTCGCAAACGATCCGGGCATAATGGCATCGGGCCGCGATCAGCAGATCGAAGAGGCGGTGAAGGAGCTACTGAAGTGATCAGCAGCATGAAGTGCCAGGAAAGAACTGCTGAAATGATGAGGCGGTGAAGGAACTGCTGAAGTGATCAGCAGCATAACGTACCGTAAAGGAGGAGCTGAATTGCACAGCCCTGTGAAATGATGGAGAAAAGCAGCCAGAAAATCAGAAATGAAATCCAAGCTGGATACTGTAACGGAATCCGGTGGATATTTTAACATTGGATCCTGAAAAAGTGGCTGTTTCACCGCCGAAGAGGTAGCCAAGAACCGGAAAGCGATCCACCAGTTTTTTGGCCACCTCTTCGTCAATATTCTCAAAATCCGCTTGCGTGAGATTGCCGGTTAATTCAAGCGTCCGGGAATAGGCACTCAGGGAGGGTCCGAACATCAGCAGATCAACGGAAAACCGCTTCCAGAAAACAAACTGGTATCCTAATTCAACGCCCAGGTTCAACATATTGCAGGTGCCTTTCATATCACCTTCATGTTCATTTTCAGTGCCTAAAATATCAAGTTTGTTTTGAAAGCTGAATCCATAGTAGGAAAGATATCCCCCGATGTACATGCCATCCGGGGCAGGCCGACGGTTCCTGATTTGCGGGTAGTACCTGTAATCGAGCGCTATGTTTATCCCTTGCCGGTCATTGTCCGTGACCTTTGCCACGTTGAGAATGGTATCAAAAATCAGGGGAATTACTAGATATCCTAACTGTATTGAAACAGATTGGTTGTTCCTGATGAGCCGCTCATAACTCAGGGTAAAATTCCTGATCTCACCCCAAATGAGCATAGGCGTCGGGTTGAGTTTTATCACGTTCCGGTGATAGGGGGCGAGTACGGCGGGTCTTTCCGATTTGGCTGATTTAGCCAGACTGTCCGTTTTTCCAGGTATTGTATCATTTACTTCAGAGGCCAAT
>CAZPWZ010000421.1:0-2964 GCA_964590675.1 uncultured Draconibacterium sp. | reverse complement strand
GTTTGAAGGCGGCAAAGGCGGCAAAAACAGCGACAACCGCCACAAATAAAATCAATGAATTGAGCCTGATTGTTTTCATTTTGCATTGGATTTAGAGGGTTACTTTAAAGCTTTATCAACAGCCGTATGACTGCAAGTTACAGGTTTTTATAATAATTTTGTAACTTGCGTCTAAATTCAGGGGATATGATACGCAACTACCGCAATGCATTCATGCTGCTCATTTCGCTGGTGCTGGTCTCAGCATGCACAAAAGAGGACGAAACCAATTACACGCCAAGCGGGCCCGATATGGGAACCCTCAAAAAACAGTACAAAATGGCTGTACTCGATGCCAAAGTGGCTGAACCCACTGAAATTTTCAGGAGCCTGGCTGCCGTTGTCAACTACGGCGACAGTGCTGCCGGGCAGGGAAACCTGGTGTGGTCAACCGATTCAGCCGGCAACTGGAGGGTGCTGGTGACATCCTGGATGAAACAGTCCTCCACCCAGTACTGGCCTCTCGGTAAAACATTCAAAACAAGCAACAACCAGGCTTACATGTCGTGGATCACCACCGCACCCGAGATGCTCGATTTCCTGAAAAAAAATACCTTCACCGACAGTGCCGAGCTGCACCTGCGCATTGCCCAGGTGCTGGGAATGCCACCCGATACCAAGAACAATTTCTTTGTTGAATACTGGGTATACCCCGGGAACCTATTCCGCCCTGCACCTGATCCGGAGATTACCGATCATGAAGCGGATCTCTATTTCCCGTCATGGGTAAGCCAGAAACACCGCTCCTGGTTTTTGAATGAAATTAGTAACAAGTACGACACTTCCAGTACCTCTGCTTTCCCCTGGACCCGGCTCGGATACACTTACGACTGGGCCGATCCGCTCCATCCTGTTGGCCTGAGCGAATTTGTCGTTGATACATCCTCCGTGGTCACCGTCAGCAGGGTCTGCTCCTCCTGGCAATACTACCAGCTCAGCCTCACCAAGAAATGACAGTCTCCTTCTATGAAAAATGAACGGTTTCACTTGCCCTTGCTATTTATTCTCACCCTGGCACTTTCATCCCAGGCATCAGCCCAATCCTGGAAATTTATCAAGGAAAAGGACGGCATTAAAATATATACCGGTAAAGAGACGGGAAAGACCCTCAAGTCCTATAAAGGCGTTGCCGACATCAATGCCCCTGCATCACAGGTTTTCGCGATGATCGAAGATGTCAACAATACAGACTGGTGGGATAAGAACCCCACCCAGATAAAGGTGCCGCTTTATGAAAAGAACAAACGGGCCCAGTACTACCTGGTTTATGATTTACCCTGGCCGGTCACCGACCGTGATTTGTGCGTGGATGTTGCCGTTTCAACCGATCCGCATACAGGAGTGAGCATTATTAAGGCCTCTCCGCTCACCGGGGTCATTCCCGAACGTGACGACATGATACGTATCACAGCATACTTTCAAACCTGGACCGTAAAGCCTGTTGGCAAAGGGTTGACGCATGTTGAGCTCGTGGGTTATGTCGACCCCGCCGGAAGCATACCGGAGTGGATCTCCAACATGATCATTGTCGAGTCGCCCGTCAAAGTCATCAGCGAGGTCAAAAATCGATTCGAAAAAAAATAGACCGATCTAATTCAGGATAAATTAGCAGTACTGAACTAAAAATGTCGTCACAAAATCAATTGTGTTGACCCGATGCAGGTCAATACAGGAAATCCCATCCGGTGAGGCAGCCCACCCCCTGAAGTTGACTTTTTATGGATGTCACACCTTCAATAATGGGTGCAATATTCAAAGGCGGGAGCCCGGTTCGTATGTCCAGCGTCTGCATGCCCTGGGTGACCGGGATGGAATTTATATAATCGATAACCTGGTAAACCGGGATGGACTGCACTGATTCCTGGAAATTTAGAATAGGTTCTATCTGCAATGATTCCACATAGGTAAGCGTTGGGGCTGACTGCACTGATTCATAGGAACCAACAATAATCCCGTTGCCAAGTGATGCTTCCTGCGACCTGATACGGGGCGTTGCGTCCAGGAAATCGTTGGCAGATATTCCTTCAGAAATGGAATGCAATTCTCCTGTGGCAGCTAACAGGTTCTGCCTTTCATCCTCCTCATCCAGGTATTTTGTGATCCGGGCCAGGGTGCTTTTTTCACCCAGCATGGCAGCCGTCAGCAGGTTATCAACCAGCAGCATGTCACGAAAACTTTTAAGGTTGGTGATCTCTTCCTGCATCAGTTTTTTCCTGGAGGCTTTATCCAGGTATAGGTCAATGCGCATTGCGGCCTCTTCAAGCACACTGTCGCGCAAAGCAACCTGGTTCATGAAGTTCCCAAGAACACGCAGGTTCTTTTCAATATCAACCGACTGATCGATCGCCTCCTCACCGGTGACGAACTGCTGCAGCATGATTTCGGTGGATGTGATATGCTGGCCGTTGGCTGCCAGGAATGTGCTGTAATCCTTGAGAGCCATGAACGGCGGGTTCATTGCCTTGTCTGTAACCAGCGGATGGAACCTTAACAGCGACATCATGGTATCGATCTGCCAGGCAACTTTTTCATTGAACTGTCCGAAATATTTAAGCCCCTGGATCATATTCCGCAGCTGGACCGTATCCTTTGTAAATTCGCTCCGCAGCTGAACATCCCGTTCAGTCATCGCCTGCTTGTGATACTTTTCAGCCTTGCCGAATGTACCTTTGGCCAAATCGCTGCCGGCTGGCTTTAACATGGTTGAAATCAGGAAGGTGATCCCTGCAATCAGCAGGATTATCAATCCGATCAGGATTTTGGACTTGGAGGTCATGGCGATTTTTTTTTGGTAAAAAGAATACACATTTACATAATTACAATAAAATTATAAAAAGTTGGCAGACGAAAACAAATAATTTAAATATTGCTTAAGGCATTCCAAAACCATCATCAGGCTGTTGCAGTCAGTCTTCTCCAGGCAGC
>CAZPWZ010000420.1:0-2974 GCA_964590675.1 uncultured Draconibacterium sp. | reverse complement strand
TAACGTTTTTAGCAAAACCATTCAGGATCAGGAGAGCACCGGCTGGAGGACAACGATAACGATTTTAGCAGAACCATCCAGGATCAGGAGAATACTGTATGGAGGACGTGATGTGATTGCATTCCCCTGAATCCCGGAAGATGCAGCTGGTAATAAAGGAGAATCGTTTCAAGCAACTGCCTGCGTGCTTCGGCCGACAGGATTGGTTCACCATTTAGCCATTTGGCCGTTTCGTTGTTTTCAATCTCATCCATGCTGCAACCCTCCAGCAATTCATTGAACCGCCGGCTCATCTCCGGGTCAAGATATTGCGGATGCTCCGGAATGGAAGATTGGAAATGGCCCTCCCTGAGATTGAAAAACGGGCATTGCCTTGAATAATTGGTCTGCGGAAAAATGCCAAGATGGTGGCAAAGCTGCAGTGCAAACAAAAGGTGGAAATCTGAAACGGTTGCATCGGTTTCGTCCAGGTGCAGGCACGATGACCAAAGAAATTCAAACAGGGAGGGATTGGCCTCTTCTTCACGTATTGCTTTGTAAACCAGTTCGTTGATAAACAGTGCAACGGAACTTTTACGGATATCGTACGGAATCGACTGGTAGGGGTGGGCCAGCCTGACCTCCTTAACCGACTGCAGCGTATGCCGTTCTTTGTGATAGACTACGAGGTCGAGCAGGGTAAGCGGCTGAAAAAGTCCGGGTTTGATCCTTGATTTTGGATTCCTGATGCCTTTGAAAAGGTAAGATTGCAGTCCGAAGAGCCCGGTGTAAATCTTTACGATCACACTGGATTCGGAATATTTGACAGAATGAAAAACGATGCCTCTTGTGGAATGCAGCATCAATGGATAAATAGGATTTTCGTTACGATCTTCTCGGTTCCGTCATCTTTCGCCGAATAAACAAGATAAACCCCGGTCTGGGCTTTCCGGCCGTCGAAATTCTTGCCATCCCATACGGCCTGTCCCCCTTCGGCGCGGGTTGAATAAACCAGCACGCCATTGATGTCGGTGATGCGCACCTGGGCATTGTTCACCAGGCCTTTAACGGCAATGTATCCCTCATAATCCGACTTCACCGGATTCGGGAATGCATAAACATTTTCATTGGTATCGCCGCCCGGAGTGGCTGTCGCCCTGAAGGAGATCACCCCTTTGTCGGTTCCGAAAAAGACCTCCCCATCCTGGTTGATGGCAAGACAGGTGATGCGGTCAGAAAGCAATGGACTGTTCTCCGAGGTAAAATGGTAGATCTGCTTCGTTCCGTCCTCTGAGAAGAGGAATACTCCCCCACGGTCGGTTCCGATCCACTTCTGGTTGGCTCCATCCACAGCAATGGCTGTAACAGTTTCATTTTCAAGAAGATATTGAACATATCCGTCCTGCGTCACCAGGATGCGCTGTGCATCGAAGTTCTGGCCGGGCTGAAAAACATTCTCCGGGGAATAAAAAACGGCCACACCTTTTTCAGTGCCGATCCAGATCTCCCCATTTTTATCCTCAGCCATGGCAATGACATTATTTCCGGGGATGTTGCCGCTTCCGACAGATGAATTCAGCAGTTTAGCCTGATCGTCGGCGGGATTTTCAGGCGTGCCGTTATCAGTAAATACGAGGAGCGAATTCGGATTCATGTTGCCGTAGCGCATCTGGATCCATTTCTGTCCGAGCTGGTTGACCATGATCTGTCCAAGGTCATTCTCATTGACGATGGGAATGGTAAAGGAGGTCCAGGTGTTTCCCTTTTTCATCGACAAACAGCTGTTATTGTGCGATGTAACCACCCACAGGTTGCCCGATCCGTCGAATGCTGCTCCGCCCACGCGCACGTCGGACGTATCGGAAGCTGTGTGATGCCGGAGGGTACTGTTTCCTTCGGTATACCTCCTTACAACTGAATCATTGTAAATCTCCAGTAAGCCCGTTCCGTAAGTTCCGGCATACATGTGCCTGCTGTCATTCGGATCAATGGCTATGGTGATCACATCATGCGTGTTTGCCATCACCGGATTATTATATCCCGACAGGTTCTTCCAGTTGGTATTGTCAAAATGATACACCTGCGGCTGGATATAAATGGGAATGTATGACGCATCTTTACCGCCCGGTGCGATAACTAGCTCATTTCCCCTGCTGGCCATGCTGTAGGCCATGGCCGTGGAGGGGCCGGGGAGGTTCAGATGCAATACCCCGGTGGTTGCCGGGTCATAACTTAACAGTCCCGCGTAGGTATCACCGATCCAGACCTGGTTGTCCCTGTCTGCGATGGCATCGAGGGGGTAAGGTGATCCCGGGGAATAACTGTAGACCTTTGAAGTGAGCTCCAGGGCGGGATTAAAGACATTAACAAAATAGTTGTAGGTGACCAGGAGGAATTTATCATTCGACTGGAGATGCATCACAGGGTTGTAATCATCCTGTTCCCACCGGTTCCAGGCGCCGTTCGAAAAAGTATAGATCGTGTCGGTAGCTGCCGTTCCCTTCTTTTTGTTGACGAAAATTTTCCCTGCAAAGTTGGTGATCGTATTGTATGTTGCGGTTGTATCCATCCCGGTATCCTTTTGCCATGAGGCAAAATTGGCCAGGTTCGGATCCTGGGCATAAGCTTTATAGATGCCCTTCTCGGAAGCGGCAAACAGGAAATCGTTCTCATCTTTGGTCATGGCAAGCACATTCACCTGGCTTCCCTCGTTACCGATATAATAGGTGTCGCGGATCTCCTCCTTGGCGTTCTGCACTGCGTATTCGGAAATATCGATGCCGCAGACCTCGACGCCAGGGACAACCTTGCCCCAGTCGAACATCATGAATCCTTTGCCGCAGCCGACATCCAGGATTCTGTCGCCGGCCTTTATGCCATAGTGCTCGGCCATGGCCCGCGCGACCTCCTCCCACCGGCCTTCCATGTAGCGATAACCGCCGTAGTTGATGCGGCGGTCTCCATCCCAATAGTCAAATGCCCACTTCTTGGCGAG
>CAZPWZ010000419.1:1807-2980 GCA_964590675.1 uncultured Draconibacterium sp. | reverse complement strand
GGACTTCCTGAGGTCTTCAATTCTAAGAAAAAACCCTGGGTCAATGTGCATGCATCGAACAGCAAGGAGATCATGAAAATTATTGATACCTGTCCTTCGCGTGCGCTTGTCTACCTGAAAAGTTCCAAGTTTGTAACCTCAAAACCCCGGGCAACGGTAAAAAAGAAGTCCAAATTTGCCAGGGTCCAAATTCTCAAAAATGGTCCTGCACTCATTACCGGCAACTTCATCATCCGGGATCCGAAAAAGAAAAAAATCAAGCTTGATAATGAGGTTGCGGCCATTTGCCGTTGCGGGGGAAGCAAGAAAAAACCATTCTGTGACGGAAGCCACCAGACAATTGGGTTTAAGGACTGACCTATTTACGAATTACGATTTACGATTTACGATTTACGATTTTTGATTTTAGTCGATAATTTCCTTTCATAATACATTTGTTTATGATAATTGGTATTTTAAAAGAAGAGGGAACAGAAAATCGTGTGGCCCTGCTTCCCGAATCGGTATTGACCCTCACAAAAATGACAGTCACCGTATATGTTGAGCATGATGCAGGCCTCCGTGCTTTTGCATCGAATGCAGATTACGAGGCTGCCGGGGCAAAAATTGCATCAAAGGAAGAGGTGATCTCCCATTCAGAGATGCTCATTAAAATCAACCCTCCTTCAGCGGCAGAGATATCGCTGATGAATGCAAAGACGGTCTTCCTGGCCGTGCTGAATCCATTTTTCAACAAGGAACTGATCAACACCCTTGCAGTAAAGGACATCAGCAGTTTCAGCCTGGATGTGATCCCGCGGACCAGCCGGGCACAATCCATGGATATCCTGTCGTCAATGGCTACGGTGGCGGGATATAAAGCCGTGCTGACCGCAGCCAATTCGCTTCCCAAGTTTTTCCCGATGTTCATGACGGCAGCCGGCACCATCACACCGGCTAAAGTCCTGATCCTGGGTGCGGGTGTTGCCGGTCTCCAGGCCATTGCGACTTCACGCAAACTCGGCGCTGTTGTGGAAGTATTCGATGTACGGGCTGCCGTAAAGGAGGAGGTTGTAGGACTGGGTGCCAAATTCGTAGAGGTAGAAGGTGCAGTTGATGATAAATCGGCTGGCGGTTATGCCGTTGAACAATCTGATGATTTCAAGAAGAAGCAGGCCGCAGCTGTTCATGATC
>CAZPWZ010000419.1:0-1797 GCA_964590675.1 uncultured Draconibacterium sp. | reverse complement strand
TTCATGATCATGCGGTGAAATCGGATGTTGTGATCTGTACCGCGCAAATCCCGGGAAAAAGAGCTCCGCTCCTCCTGAAAAAGGAAACTGTTGAAGCAATGAAACCGGGTTCGGTCATCATCGACCTTGCAGCCTCCACGGGTGGCAACTGTGAAATGACCAGTAATGATGAGACCGTTGTTTACCATGACATCAAGATCATCGGAAATTCTTCCTTCCCGGTCGACATGCCTACTGACGCCAGCAAAATGTTTGGCAAGAATGTGATCAACTTTTTGAAGCTGATGATCAGCGCAAAAGGTGAATTTAACCTGAACTGGGACGATGATATCGTGAAAGGCACCTGTGTCACACATAACAGGGAAATTGTTCATGAACGCGTAAAAGCAGTGATTAATCAATAAAAACCGGAACTATGACTGAAATATTACAATTTTTCCTGGAGTACAGGGAGGCGATCTTCATCATCATTCTATCCATCTTCCTTGGGATTGAGGTGATTTCGCATGTTCCATCAGTTTTGCACACCCCTTTGATGTCGGGAGCCAATGCCATTCATGGCGTGGTTATTATCGGCGCCATCATTGTCATGGGACACGCCGATAACCTGTTATCGATGATACTGGGTTTTGTAGCGGTGGTACTTGGCACCCTGAATGTGGTTGGCGGTTTTGTGGTGACCGATCGCATGCTTGAGATGTTCAAGAAAAAGAAGAAACAGCAATAAGAACAGACTATGGAAACGATCGTAACCCTAACCAAAAGTTTCGAATTTTCTGAATATATTTCGATCCTTGAAATATCTTACATCCTCGCATCGGTCCTGTTTATCCTTGGGCTGAAAAAACTGAGTCATCCTGATACTGCCCGGAGCGGAAACCTTTGGGCTGCCGCGGGAATGGGCCTGGCCATCCTTTTTACAATCCTCTTCCACAAAACCAAAATGGAAGACGGCACTTATGCAGGGATACATGATATCGGATGGATCATGGGCGCGCTTATCATCGGCACTGTCGTTGGCTGGCTTGCAGCAAAAAAGGTCAAGATGACCGCCATGCCGCAGATGGTTTCACTTTTCAATGGAATGGGCGGTGCCTGTGCAGCCCTGATCTCCCTTATGGAATTCCCGAACATGCAAACGGAGCTTGCCGATCAGCAGGTTGCAACGATGCTTAACGGTGAAGCCCTCGCGATTTTACTCGGATTGATGATCGGGGGTGTTTCCTTTGCAGGCAGCATGATCGCATTTGGCAAACTGGATGAAAGGATCGGCGACATCAAAAGCCCGGTATTGCGTTACATCAACCTCTCCTTCCTGGTTATCCTGTTTGCCTTTGTCATTTTCATCATGTTCAAGACACCGGTAGCTGGTGAAAACTGGATGATTTACACGCTGGCCGCATTGGCCCTGATATACGGAGTGACATTTGTAATGCCGATCGGCGGCGCCGATATGCCGGTGGTCATTTCGCTGTTGAATTCTTTTACCGGCGTGGCTGCTGCAATGGGCGGATTCCTGTATAACAACCAGGCCATGCTTACCGGGGGAATCCTGGTTGGTTCATCCGGGACCATCCTGACAATCCTAGTGTGCAAAGCCATGAACCGGTCGCTGCTGAATGTCATCATTGGCGCCTTCGGCGGAAGTTCAGCCGCCGGGGTTGATTTCGGGGTCAAAACGGTCAAGGAGATCTCGCTGAGCGACGCAGCCGTACTTCGCAGCTATTCACAGACGGGCCTTGCTGTTCCCGGATACGGGCTTGCGGTTGCGCAGGCACAGCATCTGTGCCATGAGCT
>CAZPWZ010000418.1:1937-2984 GCA_964590675.1 uncultured Draconibacterium sp. | reverse complement strand
TCCGTGAGTTTTCGCATGCCTCCGACCAGGAAATGAAGCTGGCCGACTTAAACCTGGCGATTTTGACAACCATTACGATTTCCCGCAATGAATGGAAATATGTGGCGGATGTGGAAACCGACCTTGATCCAGATCTTCCACAAGTATTCTGCCAGGTGGATGAAATCAACCAGGTTGTCCTAAATATGATTGTCAACGCCGCCCAGGCCATACAACCAGCATTAAAACCCAATTCCGAAGAAAAAGGAAAAATTCAAATCTCCACCCGCTTTGATCTCTCCAAGGTTTACATATCCATTTCCGACACCGGGACAGGCATCCCGGAGGCCATCCGGGAACGAATTTTTGACCCATTTTTTACCACCAAGGATATTGGGAAAGGCACCGGGCAGGGTCTATCCCTGGCCCATAATATTATTGTCAAAAAGCATCGCGGAAGAATTGATGTAAAATCAGAACCGGGAAAAGGCACGACCTTTACGATTGAGCTTCATATCGATAATCCTTTTGAGGCGGTTGAATGAAAAATACCCCGAAGAATGTTCTATTCGTGGATGATGAGCCATTTATTTTGAAAGGTTACGAAAGATCGACAGAGGAATATGAAGGGGATTGGTCGGTCTATTTTGCTGGTTCGGGAAGGGAAGCCCTTGACCTGATGCTGCAGACTCCTATCGATGTGATCGTTACCGACATGCGCATGCCCGGCATGGATGGGAAGGAACTGCTGGAACTGGTCAGCAGGCAGCATCCGGGAATTGTCCGCTTTGTCCTTTCGGGCAACGCAGAAAATATGATGGGCCTGCAGTTTACAAACCTGGCGCATCAATTTTTGACCAAACCATGTGATTTGGAAATATTAAAAAAATCCATCGATCAGATTTTTAATCTGCACCAGTTATTGGATAATCCCCATTTGACTCACCTGATCAACGGCATCCGTAAACTTCCCAGCCCGCCGCTGCTCTACAACAAACTAATGAAAGAAATTCAATCTGAGAATTCCACCTCAAAGGTGATTGGCGATATTATTTCACAGGACATGGC
>CAZPWZ010000418.1:0-1927 GCA_964590675.1 uncultured Draconibacterium sp. | reverse complement strand
AATTCGGCTTTTGTCGGCATGTCCAACAAGATCGCGGACCCACAGCGGGCGGTCACCGTTCTGGGGATCAACACCATCAAGGCGCTGGTGCTGAGTGTTCATGTGTTTGCAGAAGCGGAGAGCGCTTCCATGCCGGCGATCTCGGTCGACAAGTTGTGGCGGCGCAGCATTCTGGTCGGTTCGATCGCCAGGGCGATCGCTACCGAAGCTGGTAAAGGCCAGCAGTTCCTGAACGACGCCCAGATCGCTGGATTGATGCATGAAATTGGAAAACTCCTGCAATTACGACTGCCGGATTATGCCGCCAGGCTGCGGGCATTTTCCAGGGAACTGACAATTCAGGAAGAATACGAAATTTTTGGGACATCCCATGCTGAGATGGGCGCTTACCTGCTGGGGATCTGGGGTTTGCCGTTTGAAATTATCGAAGCGACAGCCTTCCACCACACGCCGGAAAAATTGCTCGGCCGGGATTTTAACCTGGGCTCGCTTGTCCACATCGCGGATGGATTGTATCATATGCATACCGCCAATCAGCCGGGGAATTACAGAGACTACCTGGATTTGCAGTTCCTGGAACAGGCCGGCCTCTCTAAAGACCTGGAAAAGTGGGCGGATTTGGCTTCTGAGCTGATCGAAACACACAATCGCGGTTCTGATACGGAGGGAGAATGACAGGATCGACCATTTTACTGGTAGATGATGAACCCAGGGTGATTTCATCTCTCACCAGAGAGTTGATGGAACACGAGACTTTTGAAGTGCTCTCGGCTTTCAGTGGGAATGAAGGCCTGGAAATTCTAAAAGAGAATCCCGGCACGGCTGTGATTATTTCGGATTTTCATATGCCCGGCATGGATGGGATCAGTTTTCTGGTTGAATCCCAGAAAATAACACCGGATGCATCCCGCATCCTCCTGACCGGTGCCGCCGGAATGGATGTCGCCATCGATGCCATTAATCGCGGCCAGCTCTTCCGTTTTCTGCTCAAGCCCTGCGCCCATGAAATCCTTGTTTCGGCCATCGATGCCGGGCTGCGACAGCACCAGTTGGTGACTTCAGAACGGGAACTGCTTTCGAAAACCTTAAATGGCGCGATCCGGATTTTGATTGATATCCTTTCAACGCTGAACCCGAATATTTTCGCCGAAGCGACCCGACGGAAGGACCTGGTGCGGAAACTGTCACTGGCCTTGAATATTGAAAACGCCTGGGAAGGTGAACTGGCGGCCCTCTTATGCCAGGTGGGATGTGTGGCTGTTCCCCAGGATGTATTAAATAAATGGACCAATCGGGAACCATTAAATGAGAAAGAACAGGCTGTGATTAACGCCATCCCGCAGGTGAGCAACCAACTGGTACGAAATATCCCGCGATTGGAAAACATCGCGGCGGCCATAAAATTCCAAAACCTGCCGTTTGTTAATAAAGATCCCAGGTCTAAACTTCCTTCCGGTGAAGAAATCCCGGAGTTGGGGAGGCTCCTGAAAATCATTCTCGATTACCAGCACTATTTTTCGAAATCCGATGACCCCAGGCTGGCGTACCAGGAAATGCTGGATAACCGCGGCCAATATGATCCGAAGATGCTCTCCGTCTTTCAGGTGAGAGTGGTGAATGAAGAAATTTCCGCGTTCGGGAAACAGGCCGATGAGATTGTGGAAATCCAATCTGTATTGGGTGAGGGAATCGAACCCGGTATGATCGTAGCGCGTGACATCTTCGACCGGCATGGCCGCTTGATGGCATCCCGGGGAACCATTATTACGGAAGTACTGGAACAGTTGTTGAAGAACTATCTCTGGAGCCAGAGGATTATCGGCCCGATCATTGTCGGAATGCGTAGGTACGGAGGATCTCTTTCCAAAATCAGTGACTTAAACATTAAAGAAGAAGGCGGAAATTTTGAAGATCGTCGAACTATCCC
>CAZPWZ010000417.1:0-2985 GCA_964590675.1 uncultured Draconibacterium sp. | reverse complement strand
GGACCATTTATGCCGATCAGCGGGAATATTTCGACCGCTCAGAAATAAAAGAGGAATTTCCTGCCATTTATCATGCAACCCCGATGCTTCCAAGGCTGGAGGTCAAGCTGAAGTCTCCGGCAACCATTGAATTCGCTGCTGAATCGTTCGAGGGTATTTCCCTTTTTGCCATCCTGCAGCTGAATATGTCCGAGCTGACCGGCCGATCAACTTTGCTGACGGCCATCGACCTTTATCACAAGAAAATCATTCCCAGGAAAAGGGTGATCCAGTTGATCCGGCCCTATCATCTCAGGCAGATCTTCTCAGAGCGGATCGATGACCAGTCACTGAAATCACTGACCCTTTTTGGCTCCGGAGTTTCTGTGTTGCCGCGGTCGGCGGTTTCGGCGAAAATCTATTTCTCCATGACCAATGCCCTGGAAGCCAAGAAAAAGGGGGAGAAGGTTTGCCTTTGCCAGGAAAAATTCATCCCATCCGAAACGATATTCATGGGCGAACTGGATGCCATCCTGAGCATGAATCCCCTGGCCATTCATGTGGTGACGGCCTGCCTGGGGTACGGCATCCCCGCTTTCATCAATTTGAAGAACCATCACATGAGCCTGGCCGAAAATGCGATCATCAACGAGGCGGGCATCATCATTGAGGAGGGATCATGGATCACCGTATCAAGCAAACATCATTCGATATATATCGGCAAGGCCAATTACAAGCCGGCGCGTTTTCAGAAATACCTCGAGGGACAACCCCTGGAGATGGAGTTAAAGGAAGAAACAGTATTCATCAATATGGCAAAAGCTTACCAGGCATACAGGGAGATCCTGAATACCCTGAAAACCGAGGAAGCGATGACCCTCTCGGACCTGGTCAAACTGATCCGGAATGATTACGACCATGAACCGGAGAAGGCCAGTGAATTCGTGAATGGCTGGTTTGACACCCACATGGATTTATATTACACTGAAATTCTGCAAAGCGGCCTCGGATCGCACCTTGATCAGCATAAAATCTATAGTTTGCTCACCCCCGACCGCAAGATTCTCTTTTTCAAGAGCATGATAATGAAATGCAGGAAGGAGAAGCTGAGTGGTTTTTCGGCCGGGGCCTTTATGCTCGGCCGCTTTTTATGCCAGCCTCACCCGATGACCTTTTGGAAGGCCTTCGAACCGGCAGGCATTGCCTTTATGCTGAATGAATTCATCCTTTTTGAGAAGTACATGCAAGTGCTGTATGAATTTGGTGAACGCCATCTCAGCCGCACCAAAAACAGGATTCTGACAGACGACCTGAAGACGATCACCCTGTCGGCCATGGATCCGGAATCCTTTATCACCCTGAAGTTAAGTGCTCCCGACTGGACTGAAATTGAGGCCAGAATTCAGCCGGATTTTGACAGGGACACGCAAAACCTGGTCAGGCTTTTACAACAACCTTTTGGCGCACTCTTCAATTATGATGTCCCATGGTCCCTTGAAAAGCTGAAAACCATCTGTGCCGCGGAAGAGGTGGCATTGCCTGAACCGCACTATGTCTGAGGTCGTTTTTAATCCCGGCAATAACCCGTAAATATCAACGGGTTTATCTGCCTCACAATGACTTCCTCTTTACCGGCATGGTCATGCACCGTGCGCCGCCGCCACCGCGCGCCAGTTCACTGCCTTCGATGGCGATCACACATTTTTTATAGTCATTGATATCCGTATGGCATTTGATAATCGATTTGGCTTTGATGATCTCGTAACCATGCTTCGACAATTCATCCAGGGTATAGGTGTTTCTTGCATACCCGATCACCTTCCCGGGGGCAATGGCAAAAAAATTGGCGCCTGAGTGCCATTGTTCCCTTTCCTGGGTCCACTGATCGGCTGTGCCTCCGCAGATCACGGGTTCAAGCCCGAAGCCCAGTTTGTTCAGGGCAGCCAGCAGGTTTTCTTCATTGAAGATAGAGACAACCTTTCCCTCCTCCACGATAATATGGACCGTTTGCAGCTTGTTGGGCTTGAGGATCACGGGTTCATATACCATGCACTGGTCCCGGTCGAGCAGCGTAAAAACCATGTCGAGGTGGATAAAGGATTCGGGTTTGTACGGAAGTTCCTGGACCAGGATGTGTTTCGACAGTTTCTCATGCCTGTACCAGGATAGCAGGAAATCGATGCCCTGGGATGTGGTGCGCGATCCGGTTCCCACCAGCAGTACATCCTCCCGGGCCACGATAACATCGCCGCCTTCGATGGTGATGTTTGGCTGATCAGGCCAGTGCGCAGGATTGATGGTTTCGATGCCGAAATCGGGATGGTGCTTAAAGATGCTCTCCATGATGATCGATTCCCGTTCACGGACAACACTGGCCATTTTCGAGATGAGCACCTTGTTCGACAGGCAAACGGCCGAATCGCGCATGAAGAAGAAGTTATGCAGCGGCATCAGTTCATAACGCCCCTTGCTCAGGAATTTAGTCAGGTTGTCCTTTTCAAGCAGCACCCCCTCGATAAGCGCGGTTGATAATTCGGAAGCTGTCAGATCCAGCAGCCGGTCCCTGATTTTCCCGGTATTTTCATTATGGCATATGTTTCCGATCAGTTCCTCCCTGGCGACGGGTTGTTCAACTACATCCTTAAGAAGGTCCCTGACCTCGCATGATTTGGCAACCTTTGATAGTACGCCGTGAAGCTGGCTGTATTCGGCAAGCCCGATATTAAGGTTCAGGATGTCACTATAAAGCGCCCTTTCGGCGTTCTCCGGGGTCATATTTTCCACCTCGGCGCCGGGCGTATGAATGATGACGGACTCCAGTTCCCCGATCTCCGAACGAATATCTACGGTAAATTTTTGAGGCATGGTGAATGATTTTCAAGCAAAATTAGTATTTCCAGACATCTAAAAAACACTAATTTTGATCGGATTTTTAATGCATCCTAATTCCGCCGCGTATGAAAAAGTTTATAACAATTTATCTGGTTTTATTCAGTATCGTGGTTT
>CAZPWZ010000416.1:0-2994 GCA_964590675.1 uncultured Draconibacterium sp. | reverse complement strand
GTTTGGGGCAGTCCGGTGAGTACGGGGGAGTTCGTCAATACCGGCGCACCGCAATCCATCACCTTCGATTCATCCCTGGTGGGCCGCTATTTCAGACTGGTCGCACTTTCTGAAGTAAACGGGAATCCGTGGGCTTCAGCCGCAGAATTCAGCATGGTGGGTTGTGTTGAATGGCCTGTTGGAATTGATCCCTCTGACACCCCAAACATGAACGCCTTCCCGGTTCCCACCAATGGAACTGTCAATGTTTCAATGCCTGCGGGTAACCAGTTCAGCTACCAGGTTTTTACTTCCACGGGAAATATGGTTGACCAGGGCACCATTCGCGGACAATACGATTATTTCCCCTTTGACCTCAAAGACAAGCCCGCCGGTGTTTATCATATCCGAATAACCAGTATCGGGGGTGTGACATACCGTATTAAAGTCATAAAAAGGCCGTAACGAACTTTTCAGTATTTTTGATCCCTAAAAAGAAAGAGATGAAACACAACGATATCTTCAACCGGCTATGGAACGATTATACCAGGCAGAACCCATCGACCAGGAAGGTGCATGATCTGTTTACCGGTGAAGGCGAAACCGTGATTAACGATCACATCGCTTTTCGCACCTTCAGGCACCCATCCATCGGGGTGGATAAACTTGCAGGCGTCTTCCTTAAGAACGGATACGAATTCAAGGGGGATTATCACTTTGAGACCAAGAAATTATACGCAAAGCATTTTGAATATCAGTCCGATCCACAGGCTCCGCGCGTGTTTATAAGCGAACTGCTGGTTGATGAATTCAGCCCGTTCCTGCAGCAAACTGTCAAGGACTGGATAGCCCGGATCCCGGCATCATTGCTGGATTCAGATGATCTGATCTATGCCCGCAATGTTACCGGAACCCCATCCTTCGAAGTGTATGAAAAGTTGAGAACCGAGTCGGAATATGCGGCCTGGCTTTATGTCAACGGTTTCTGCGCCAACCATTTCACCGTAAGTGTTAATGCGTTAAATAAATTAGATTCGATTCAAAAGGTCAATGCATTCCTGAAATCGCATGGATTCCTGTTAAACGACGCTGGCGGGGAGATCCAGGGAACACCGGAAGAGCTTCTTGAACAGTCGAGCATCCGCGCCGGGATGGTTAAATTCAGGTTTACGGAAGGTGAATTTGAGATCCCGGGATGTTATTATGAATTCGCCAAGCGATATCCTGACAGTAATGGCAAGCTTTACAGTGGTTTCATTGCAAAATCGGCTGATAAGATTTTTGAATCGACCAACTTTTACAAAAAGTGAAATGGTTGATGGGGGCGATCGTTTCATTGAAAAATAGCCTCTTCCTATCTCTTCTTTATACTGCCATCGCCTGTACATCCGTTGGAGAAGGTAAGGAAACTCAACGTTCCCAATTGCCTGGTGCCGGTGTAATCCATGAGAAGATTTCCTCGCAAATAACTGATGGGATTTCATACGCATTATTTTTACCGGCATCTTCGGGAAAGGAGAAAGAAACACCCGATGGTGCGGCAAACAATGGAAAAGCCACCGCCGATGTACCTTCATCACATCGTTACCCTGTAATCCTCATGTTTGATCCGCACGGAGAAGGCATCCTCCCTGTAAAATCCTACCATGAACTTGCATCCCGTTATGGTTATATCCTGGTTGGATCGAATGATTCACGAAACAATCAAACCCGGGAGAACTCCGCCAGCATCATCACAGGATTATTAAAAGAGATCCATGCAACCTATCCTGTTGACACAAACCGGATCTATGCAGCCGGGTTCTCCGGCGGAGCGCGTGTTGCAGTCATGGCTGCCATGTTCAACAAGGAGATATGTGGTGTTATCGGTTGCGGAGGGGGTTTCCCCGGAGGCGGGCAGCCCGCAAAAGCTGACTTCGATTATTTCGGCATTGCAGGAACTGCGGATTTTAATATGAATGAGATGCTTCAGCTCGATGGCATGCTGACACAGCTTGGGTTCCGGCATTTTATCACTACTTATCCAGGCAAGCATGAATGGCCACCTGTCAAAGTAATGGAAGAGGGTTTTCAATGGCTGACGCTCAACGCCATGAAAGATGGAAAAGTCAAAAGGGATCATCCTGAAATCGCCCGAATCATGGAAGGATTTAAGGAAAGGATATCCATGGCAAAGTCGCAAAAGCAGTTCATCGCTGCAGCGAACCTGTATGAGGAGGCAATTCAGTTCGCAGACGGGTTGATCAAGGTTGAGGAATTCAACCAGGAGCTGAAGGATTTGCAATCACTTCCTGCGTATAAAAAACAGGTCGAATACCGGAACATGATATTGCAAAAAGAGGAAAAAGAGCAGCAAATATTCATGGATGCCCTGTTTGCAAAGGATGAAGCATGGTGGAAAAACCGGATTGACAGGATGGACCAAAGTCACATGCAGGGACTTAACCCGGAGGACACCCTGATGAATTCGCGGCTGAAGGCTTTCCTGGGCATCATTTGTTATGCAAATGCGAAAGAGGCCATCAGGCAGCGTAACCGGGAACTGGCAAAATCGGTGATCGATGTTTACGAAATGGCTGACCCGGAAAATCCTGAACCTAATTACATGCGCGCAGTCATACTGTTGCAGCGTTATGATACAACAGCCGCGGTTGCCCAGCTTGAAAAGGCTGTTACCAAAGGATTTTCGGATAAAGTAAGAATGATACAGCAACCTGAGTTCGCGATGCTGAAAAACTCCCAGGCATGGTTTAACCTGCTTCAGAAAATAAAATAGCGACTCCCAATACCTTGAACCATGGATATGATATCGCTGAAAAACAGAATTGAATCGTTCAAACAGCACTTCGATGGGGACATATACACAGATCAGGCCCAGCGGCTGATGTATCCCACCGATGCTTCGGCTTATCGCGAAATACCTTTGGGAGTCGCCCGTCCGAAGCATGCTGACGACATACGGAAACTCATAGCCTTTGCGGCTACCGAAAAAATCCCATTGAACCCGAGTACTGC
>CAZPWZ010000415.1:0-3001 GCA_964590675.1 uncultured Draconibacterium sp. | reverse complement strand
GCATACATCGCTTTCTTGTTGAGCGGTTTGATAAAGCCATGTCCTTCATCAGAAGCCAGCAGATAATCTACTTTCTTACCCTTCTCCCTCAGTGCGATCACGATCTGGTCGGCTTCGGCCTTCTTAACCCGTGGATCATTTGCACCCTGAATGATCAGCAGCGGCCGGTTGATCTTATCGGCGCTGAACAGCGGACTTGCCGCGCGAATGGCAGCCTTGCCCTCGTCGGTATTGGGATCACCAACCATGCCGTACAAAAATGCCCTGGCGGGCTCCCAGTAAGCAGGTATGGATTCGAGCAGGGTAAAGATATTGCTCGGGCCCACAATGTCAACGCCACATGCATACACCTCAGGGGTGAATGCCAGTCCGGCCAGGGTTGCATAACCCCCGTAACTGCCGCCCATGATGGCAACCTTATTCTTGTCGGCGATACCCGTTTCGACCAGGTATTTCACACCCCAGGTGATATCGTCCTGCATCAGTTTTCCCCACTGCATGTCGCCGGCATTCATGAATTTCTTTCCGTATCCGCCGCTGGACCTGAAATTGGGCTGCAAAACGGCATATCCCCGGTTGGCCAGGAACTGGACTTCCGAATTGTATCCCAAATAGTCGCGCGGACCTTTGGGACCGCCATGAACCAGGACGATCACCGGAAGGTTTTTCCCTGCAATCCCCACCGGCAGGGTCAGGTATGCCGGGATATCAAGGCCATCGCTGCTTTTGTAGGAGACCGGCTTCATCCCGGCAAGGTGCTGTTCCACCGCTTTCAGAGCAGGCCTCGGGGTGTACTGGTGGATGAGTTTTTTCGACTTCACATCGAAAAAATGAACTTCAGCGGCATATTTATCCCCGCTGACAGCTATCAACAGTTTGGAGTAGTCCTTCGTAGTGCTCTGGAGGTAAACCTCACGGCCGGGGAATTTGGATTCCAGGTATTTAAAGGTCGATTCCCATTTTTTATCTTTCCAGTAATATTCGGTTTTATCCAGCGTGTAACTCGTGCTGATGATCTTCCGGGTATTGTCGTCGAGCATCAGGCCGCCGAAATCGACCTTATTGTTGGGATCGCTTTCCATCAGCTTCATTTTCTGGGTTTTCGGATCCATTAAAAACAGGGTCGACTTGTCAATGTCTCCTTTGTTGGTGACCAGGTAGCATTGCGAATTATCTTCATTCCAACCGGCAATGTAAGCCTGTTCGTTCACGTTAAAATCGTAGATAGGAACAAGTTTGTTTCCTTCATCCACCCGGAACATGGTGGTATTGCCCTTTTCATCGGTTTTGCTCATGACCCTCATTTTTTCATCCCAGTCGAAGTCATACCCGGTGATGCGGTCATTGTTTTCGAAAAGTTTTGTCAGTTTTCCCGAGGATATCTGCAGTTCATAGAGATCATGCCAGGCGGCATCGCGGTCGTTGAGCCCCACGTAGAGGATGTTCGGATCTTTCTTGCTCACCATGTAAATCTGGGCAGCAACCTCTTTCAGCGGCGTGAGGTTTTTCGATTCGGGAACTCCCCCCTCTGCCGGATTGGCACTGGGGTCAACGGCAAAAATATTCATGTTCTCATCTCCGTCTTTATCTTTCACATAGAGAAGGTATTTGCTGTCCCTGGTCCAGAAATATCCGTAAAAGGGACGCGTGCTGCTGGTAAGGGGGCGGGCCTTTTCAAAGGGCTCATCAAAAGATTTCACCCACAGGTTCATGATCCCGTTATACTGCTTCATAAACGAGATATACTTGCCGTCAGGACTCAGCTGGCCCCCGGAGATTTGAGGGTTCCCGAAAAAGAGATCACGGTCAAGCAACGGAGGCTGCTGGGCTGAGGTTGAACTGACAAGGGTCATCATGGCGATTGCAAATAAGAAATTTCTAATCATCTTCATAGGATTTGATTTAATGGTTAAAAACGTAATTAGATCGCAATATTACATATACGTTACAACAATTTTCAGGTTTATTTATGCCAGTCGAAAAACAAGTGACATGAAACTCCGGCGGGGTCAAACATATGACAAAACGGAAAACCATATCTTTGTTTACCGAATTACAATATTCCCGATGAATAAAACTGCCATTCTTGCGTTTTTTTTATTGTTTCCAATGGTGCTTTTTGCCCAGGTAAGGCTTCCTTCAGTTCTTTCCTCAGGCATGGTCCTGCAGCGCGACACGGTGGTGAAAATCTGGGGATGGGCTGCTCCCGGTGAGGAGATTGAAGTTGCACCAAGCTGGCTTACCGGCAGGATATCTGCCAAAGCCAGTAATCACGGAACCTGGCTTACCTTCATTCCAACCGGGCCTGCAGGAGGCCCACATTCAATCATCATCAATGGAAAGAACATGATCACCCTTTCCAATATCCTTTTTGGCGAAGTATGGATATGCTCGGGCCAATCAAACATGGAATTCACCATCCGGGGGCTCGGAGGATGGAAACACTACAGGAAAGAGAAAGCTGCGCTGAAAAAGATCGACTTTTCTGCCATCAGGCTGTGTACGGTTGAACAGGCACCCGAACCTCTGCCCTCCGATTCCTGCATATCCTCATGGCGCGAAGCCACGCCGGCCGACGCTGCCGACTTCAGCGCCACCGGGTTTTTCTTTGGCAGGGCGCTGTATGATATGCTGAATGTTCCCATCGGCCTTATTGCGTCCGCTGTCGGCGGAACACCTGCAGAAGCATGGACCGCAAGCGAATGTCTTCGCTCCGATCCTGAACTTTCCTACTTTCTCCGGTCTCCAAATGGTGAATCATGGGATTGTGCCAAAGTGTCGCGGCTGTATAACGGAATGATCCATCCCCTGATGAATTACGGGATCAAAGGGGTGATATGGTACCAGGGAGAATCGAATCGCTATGATGCCGACTGCTATCAAAAACTCTTCTCCGCCATGATCGGATGCCGGCGCACAGGATGGAACCAGGGCAACTTTCCTTTTTACTTCGTTCAGATCGCTCCATTCAATTACCGCGACACCTATAGCCCGGCAGCCT
>CAZPWZ010000414.1:0-3004 GCA_964590675.1 uncultured Draconibacterium sp. | reverse complement strand
CATCGAAACCGCGCGCCCTCGGCCCCGATGCGGACCCCTTCAACCACGATACTCCTGGATCCAAGGAAACAATTGTCCTCGACGATCACCGGTGCGGCCTGAACCGGTTCAAGTACGCCTCCGATACCGACCCCGCCGCTCAGGTGGCAGTTCTTTCCGATCTGGGCACAGGATCCTACGGTGGCCCACGTGTCGACCATCGTTCCGTTGTCGATGTATGCCCCTATATTCACATAGGATGGCATCATCACCACCCCTTCGGCGATAAACGCACCGTAACGCGCCACGGCATGCGGCACCACCCGAACGCCGAGTTTGTCGTAGTTGGTCTTGAGCGGGATCTTATCATGGAACTGAAATGGGCCTATCTCCGTCAACTCCATTTTCCGGATGGGAAAATAAAGGATCACGGCCTTCTTGATCCATTCATGGGTAATCCAATGCCCGGCTTCGGGTGAAGCCACCCTGAGCTTTCCAAGGTCAAGCTGGTCAACGACTTCGCAAATCGCCTCCCGGGTCCGGGGATCCTTCAGAAGTTCCCTGTCTTCCCAGGCAGATTCAATAATTTGTTGCAGGTCGGTCATTTTTTTTTAAACGGAGTTGGTAATCAGTTTATAGTGTGACTGGGGATTGCTGCTTTCATTGTCCCGTGTCCCGTGTCCCGTGTTCCGTGTCCCGCGATTCGTGTCCCGCGATTCGTGTCCCGCGATTCGTGTCCCGCGTCCCCATATTTATACTTTCCAAAATTAGCTAAAATTTTAAATCTTTGTACCTTTGCGCCAAAAATAGGGCATGGGCAGGATTGTTGCGATTGATTACGGGCAAAAGCGGACGGGCCTTGCCGTGACAGATGAACTCCAAATAATCGCAACAGGATTGACGACAGTACGATCAATGGAGGTGCTGGATTTTTTAAAGGAGTACACCATGAAAAATGAGGTGGAGCGTTTTGTAGTGGGAGAACCGAAACAGATGAATAACACCGCTTCAGAATCTTCGGTATATATTGAACCTTTTGTAAAAAAACTCACTGCTGCATTTCCGATGATCCCGGTTGTGCGAATGGACGAACGATTTACTTCACTTATGGCCACACGTGCCATCCGTGATGCGGGGATGAAGAGAAAGGACAGGCAGGATAAAGCGTTGGTTGATACCGTGAGTGCGACCATAATCCTCCAATCGTATATGGAAAAGATAAAATGATGAACTGTTTTTCAAATTCGGACCACCTGTCTGCCTGTCCATCCGTCAACCAATAAAAAACAAAAAAACAATTTATGATATTGCCTGTAGTAGCATACGGACATCCGGTATTAAAAAAAACAGCTGAGGATATTCCTCAGGATTATCCTGATTTGCAGGAGTTTATAGTCAATATGTGGGAGACCATGTATGTATCAGATGGTGTTGGACTGGCCGCCCCGCAGGTGAACCGTTCCATCCGGCTTTTTGTGATCGACGCATCTGCCTTTGATGAGAAATATCCCGAAACGGCTCATTTTAAAAGGGCGTTCCTGAATGCGAAGATATACAAGGAGGAGGGAGATGAATTTTCCTTCAATGAAGGCTGTCTCAGCTTTCCGGGCCTGCGCGAGGATATCATACGGAAACCTGTGATTTATATGAAGTACATGGATGAAAACTTTGTTGAACATGATGAACGGTTCGACGGTGTGATTGCCCGCATCATTCAGCATGAATATGATCACATTGAGGGTATCGTTTTCGTAGACCGCATCCCTTCATTGAAAAAATTATTGCTCAAGCGGCGATTAACAGACATCAGCAAGGGAAATGTAGAGGTTGCCTACAAAATGATGTTTCCCCAGGTTAAAAAAGTCAGAAGGTAGAAAATTGCGTCCAAATCCAGGCAAAACTAAAATCACCACGATATGAAAAACCTCTTTATCCTGATTTCCATTATTTCAATCGGATTGATTGCCGGTTGCAAACCATCGCGTGAAAAGTCGGTCACCCGGATCGATAATCTTGAAAAGAGCCTGTTTGCCCCTGAAGCAGTAAGCTTTAACAAGGAAAAGGCAGATAGCCTCCTTGATTTTTATATGACTTTCATAGAGGATTATCCCACAGACTCCCTGGCCCCGGGATACCTTTTCAAGGCAGCAAACATAGCCATGAATTCCGGCGACGGCGGCAAGGCAATCGGTTTTTTTGACCAGTACATTCAAAATTATCCCGACAAGCCAAAAGCTCCCATGTGTTTGTTTTTCAAGGCTTTTATTTACGAAAACATGATGAAGGATCTCGACAGGGCACGGGAAACCTACCTGGTTTTCATCGAAAAATATCCGTCACATGATTTTACCAACGATGCCAAACTGGCCATCATGAACCTGGGAAAAACGCCTGAAATGCTCGTCAGGGAATTTGAAGAAAAAAGGAAGGCCGACAGCATCCGTGTGGCCGATTCTCTTAAAAAAGCCAGGAAATAATCAATTTACTTGAACAAAGTTTCCAGTGCGGTCGACAGGGTGGCCGGTGAAATGTGCTCATGCAGTGTGCCTTCATAGCTGTAAGCGATATCACCCCGCTCCTCCGACACAACGATCGCGATAGCGTCTGATTTCTCAGTAATTCCCACTGCCGACCGGTGGCGTAAGCCATAACTGGAAGGGATGGTCACTTTGTTTGAAACCGGAAGGATGCAGCGGGCAGCACGGATGCGATCCCCGACAATGATCACCGCACCATCGTGCAGGGGACTGTTTTTGAAAAATATCGTTTCGAGCATTACCTCCGAGATATTTGATTCAACAGGCTGACCGGTGGCAATATATTGGGCTAGCTCGTTTTGCTGGGTGATCACAATGAGCGCACCCGTTTTGGTTTCGGCCATTTTCTGGCATGCCTTCACAATTTTATCGATATTCAGGTTCACCGGGTTGTTGATCTTGAACCGCCAGAAGATGAATCGCTTCCGCTGATTTTTAATGATCCGGGTGTTCCCGACCATCAGCAGGAACTGACGAATTTCGGGCTG
>CAZPWZ010000413.1:0-3011 GCA_964590675.1 uncultured Draconibacterium sp. | reverse complement strand
CTTGCCACCGTTCCGCACCGGGTCTGAGTGAGATCCGGCCGGCCGCCGCTGGCTTTAAAAAAAATCCTATGCCAACTATCTCGCAACGGGGCATGAATTGCCCGCCGTCACCGATCCGAAAACTCGTTCCATTCTCTGATGAGGCGAAGAAAAAGGGAATCAAGGTTTACCATCTCAACATCGGCCAGCCGGATATCGAAACACCGCCGAATGTGCTCGAAAAGATCCGTAACACCGACCTGAAGGTGATTGAATACAGCCATTCTGCCGGGATACTGTCATACCGGAAAAAACTGGCCGAGTATTACAAAAGGGTCGGCATCGATGTCTCTCCCGAACAGATGATCGTTACCACCGGGGGCTCCGAAGGAATTCTCTTCGCCATGATGACCTGCATGAATCCCGGGGATGAGATCATCATTCCTGAGCCATTTTATGCCAATTACAATGGCTTTGCCATTGCTGCCGGCATTGTTGTGAAGCCCATTGAATCATTCATCGAGAACGGCTTCGGCCTTCCTCCCATGAGCGCTTTTGAAGAGGCAATCACCCCGCGCACCAAAGCCATCATGGTGTGCAACCCGAATAATCCCACCGGTTACCTTTATTCAAAGGAGGAGCTGGAACTGCTCCGCGATATTGTGAAAAAACATGACCTCTATCTTTTTGCCGACGAGGTTTACCGTGAATTCTGTTATGACGGACTGCCTCATTTTTCGGTGATGAACCTCGAAGGCATTGACCAGAATGTGGTACTGCTCGATTCCATCTCAAAACGCTATAGTGCATGTGGCGTGCGCATCGGCGTCATGATTTCCCGGAACAAGGAGATCATGAGTACTGCCATGAAATTTGCCCAGGCCCGTTTAAGCCCGCCTACCTTTGGTCAGATTGCCGGCGAAGAGGCTGTGAACACCCCCGAAAGTTATCTCGTCGGGGTGCTTGCCGAATATGTAAAGCGTCGCGACATCGTTGTTCAGTCGATCAATAAAATTCCGGGCTGTTTCTGTCCGAATCCGGGGGGGGCGTTCTATGCTGTTGCCCGATTGCCTATCGATGATTCTGACAAGTTCTGCCAATGGCTGCTCGAGGATTTCAATTACCAGGGTCAAACCGTGATGCTTGCCCCTGCAACCGGATTCTACTCCACACCCGGCCGCGGCAAGGACGAAGTGCGCATCAGCTACGTGCTGAATGTCCCTGACCTTATTGCAGCCATGAAATGCATGGAGGAGGGTCTCAAGGTATACCCGGGTAGGAAATAATTTTCGATTTACTATTTATAAAGCAGATACTTCAACCGGATCTTCTTAAACTTTTCAATTCCGGGCCTCCAGCCTGCCCTGATCTCCCTTTCCGTTTTTCCCTCGATGATTTGTTGCTTCAGGGTTGCATTGCCGGCCAGCTGATTGAAATAACCGTTAAAAAAGCCGGGTTTGTTTTTCCATTCACCGCATGCCTTTATAATCCACTCCAGGTTAATCCGTTCCGGGCCTTCCGGAAATTTTTCCGAATACCCGCGCAGGTCGAATCCATGGCATGCGA
Organism: uncultured Draconibacterium sp.; assembly: GCA_964590675.1. Lineage (GTDB taxonomy): Bacteria > Bacteroidota > Bacteroidia > Bacteroidales > FEN-979 > CAIVAT01. The sequence continues at coordinate 1,466 of CAZPWZ010000413.1, read as the reverse complement.
TGCCTTCAAAGGGCTGAGAAGATATTCCCTCGTTAAGTCTTCATTCTTTAACAGTTCCCTGAAACCTTTTATTTTTGCATGAACAGGAATCATGCTGTTGGGTTTTTTCGTGTTGAAATATGAGACAACCTATTCAAAACAGGAAATGTCATTCAAAAATTTCCCGGTTGATGAGTAAAAAAACAGCTACCCGGGAATAAAGTGAGCGGAAACAAGCAATGGCAGCCTTTAGGTGGATGCAGGTCTTGGGTGTGGATGCCCGGAATGAAATGAACATTTTGAACAGGTTCAGGGTCACCGGAACTTTTAGTGTATTATAGACATGAAGAACTTAACCACCTCGATTTTCGTCATTCTGCTCGGACTGGAATTGTTTGTTCCGGCATTCGCAGATCAGGCCGCACTGGCCTCAACTCCTAAAAAGTACTTTCTTTCGGCACTGGGAGACGATGCCAATACCGGCACCTCCCCGGCGCTGCCATGGAAAACCATCGCCAGGCTCAACCTGGTCACTTATGTTCCGGGGGATTCGGTTTTTTTCCGTTGCGGAGATATTTTTTACGGCAGCGTCAACGTACTGCAGGGAGGCACTTCCTCCTCCAGGGTCGTATTCAGTTCTTACGGCTCGGGGAGCAAACCTGTCATCAGCGGCACCGAAACGGTTTCAGGCTGGGCCACGGCGGGCGGCTCGTTGTACAGCGCGACCTATACCGGCTCGGTCACATCCTTTTTCGTGGATGGAAAAGAAAAGACCATCGCCCGCTATCCCAACGACCACCAATACCTGAATCTCGATACCGCAAGCAATACCTGGCTCAGGGATGATTCACTCGCCTTCGTCCCGGCGGGATATGTCAACGGTTCGAAGGTCTGTATCCATACGGCCCAGTGGTGCTGGGAAAAATCCACTGTTGCCTCTTATGCATCCAACACGATCACCTATGGCAGTCCCACTTTGATCCAGGCCATCGCAGGCTATGGGTATTTTCTTTACGACAACCTGGCTCACCTCGACACCGTGAACGAATGGAAATACGACAGCGTCAGCCATACGCTCTATTACTTTCCCCCGGCCGGTGAGAACCCCGACCTGCAGACCTGTGAGGTGTCGGTCAACTCGACGCAGTACAAAAACGGGTTCCTGATCGGCGCAAACGCTTCCAGGATTACGATCCGCAATCTTGCTTTTGAGAAACAGGCCAATGCGGGGATCTCGATGCTTGGCGTGAACAACCAGTATGTTCTGATCGATAACTGCAACTTCTTCGGGCAGTACAATTACGGGGTTATCGACAAGGGGAATACAACGAGAACAGCAACTGTTATATGAGGGACCTTGGCGGATTTGGTTTCCTGGTAAGCGGATCAGGCTCCAACTGCACGATTCACCACAACACCCTCCGGAATGTCGGTCCGACGCGGAATGGCGGTATCGGAACCGAGATCAACAACACGGCGATCAAGTG
>CAZPWZ010000412.1:0-3014 GCA_964590675.1 uncultured Draconibacterium sp. | reverse complement strand
TAGACGGGTTCGGTGCTGCCAGATTTGCGAATCGTGTGGCGGATCTTATTGAAGATCCGTACCAGCTGGTTGACTGATGACAGTAAAATCGACGTTATGCAAATGAGGCTTTCAGGTCTTCCCTCGCAAAAGGAAAGATTCTTACAGCCTGAACTGTAAATGGTTCTATTCGATCAAACAATGAGGTGAAGGAATGTATGATGTATTGATTATCGGAGGCGGGCCTGGTGGATACGCAGCCGCCATCCGGACATCCCAACTGGGGGGAAAGGCAGCATTGATTGAGTCAGGGGAGTTTGGTGGAACCTGTGTAAACCATGGTTGCATTCCAAGTAAGATCTGGCTCAGGTCGGCATATTTATATGCCATGGCACAAAGGTCAGGCCAAGTTGGGATCCACCTGACCATCAATGGCCTGAATCTTAAAAAGATCGTAGAAAGAAAAACGGGCGTGTCAGCTGACATTCGAATGGGCATGAAGTCTCTACTCGCGAATTATGGGGTTGATGTAATCGCTGCACATGCAACGATGAAAAACGCGCGAGAGGTAAACGTTGAAGGCAAAACCATTCAGGCCAAAAAGATCATTGTGGCAACCGGCAGTTCGGCGAATATCCCGGATCTCCCCGGAATTCAATCGGCAATGACTGTCGACCAGCTCTACGGTATGACTGAGCTTCCGAAATCAGTCCTGATTTTGGGCGCGGGATACAATGAGGTTGAAACTGCCTATTTATTGGCAACATTCGGTTCAAAAGTTTATCTGGTGACAGATGGTTCAAGAATCTTACCTCGTGAGGATCATGACACAAGCCAGCGCATCGCCAAAGCAATTAGACCGCAGGGCGTCGAGATTCTCATGAGTTATCAGCTTAAATCCCTTAGCGAAAATAAAAAAGTACATACTGTCATTATGTCGGGGAAGGATGAACGTAGTCTGGACGTCGATATGGTGCTGATCGGTTCGCGCAAACCCAACAGCAAAGATCTGGGCCTGGACAAGATCGGAGTGATTTTTAATGAAGACGGCGGCGTAAAAATCAACAACTTTCTGGAGACTTCAGTTGAGGGCATCTATGCCATCGGCGATGTTACCGGTGGATGGATGCTCAGCCATGTGGCGTCCTCTATGGCGGTGACTGCAGTGGAAAATGCCATGGGTGGAAAAAAAGAATATCCATTCCGCCTCATTTCCCGCGGGTTATGGACATCACCTCAGGTTGGTGCTGTGGGTTTGACAGAGGAAGAGGCGGAGAAAAAAGGCTTTGATGTGGTAACCGGAATATTCCCTTACGCCATTAATGGAATGGCAATGGGTCAGGGCATGGTGGAGGGTTCGGTGAAAGTGGTTTCCGATTCCGAATATGGCGATATCCTTGGTGTTCATATTGTTGGAGAAAATGCCACAGAGTTGATTGGTGAGGCGGCATTTGCAATGGGGCTTGAGTGTACGGTTGAAGAATTAGCTCATAACATCCGGCTTCACCCAACTTACTCGGAGGCTCTTGTGGACGCTGCCAGGGATGCCATGGATTGGGCGCTTTATTTGCCCAAGAAGAAAGCTAAGTTACCATAAACTGCGAATTCGAGGGAACAATTATGTAATATGTTTCCTATCGAACGATAGCTTTTTTGGTTTTAAATCTGATTTCATAACTTCAACAAAAGGAGGGAAGGATGCAAGAAAATCAAGACAGGAAGAAGGGACCTTTTTACGCGATTGGCATAGACATGGGTACCAGTGGTACTAAGGTGGCATTGGTCGATGATTCCGGTAAAATTGTTGCATCCGCCAGAGGGCATGTGGAAACGATCCTCACAAAAGATGGTGGTGGGGAACAGGATGCCAACGATTGGTGGCGACAGATCAGGCAAATGGTCAAAGACAGTGTCAGCAAAGCCGGTATTCCACCGGAGAAAATTGTGGCCATCGGTATCGACTCGACGTGGTCTAATATCGTGGCTGTCGATAAAGACTGTAATCCACTGATGAATGCGATCATGTGGATGGATACCCGAGGGGCTCCATACGTTGCCGAAATTGTAAAGGGATTTCCGAGCGTTCAGGGATATGGTTTGTTCAAGATACTGAAATGGATGAAAATTCACAGCATTCCGCCTGTCAAATCGGGGATCGATTGTGTCGCTCATATTAATTATATTAAACACGAACACCCGGATATTTACGCAAAAACGTATAAATTTGTTGAACCCATGGATTTTGTGGTATCCCGCATGACAGGAAAGATATCTGCCAATCAGTGCACCATGTTTGCGACCATCGCTGTCGACAACAACAAATGGGGAACAGTTGAATACAATGATACTTTGTTGAAACTTAGCGGCATCGACAAGGCCAAGCTGCCCGATCTCCTTCCCAATGACGCTGTTGCCGGCACATTGCTGCCTTCCTTGGCTGCAGAATTTGGTCTGCTGCCGACAACAAAGGTGATGACGGGAATAAGTGACAACATAACGACGGCCATAGGTTCTGGTGTTGTCCATGACTATGACGGGGCCATAATCGTGGGAACAACCCTGGTGATGACAAGCTTTGTCCCGGCTAAAAAAGCTGATCTGCCACACCTGATCCTCACCATCCCCAGTGTCGTTAAAGACAAATATATTATCATGGGTGTACAGGGAGCCGGAGGGAGGAATCTGGAATTTTTAATCAATAACCTTCTCTATGCTAACGACAGCCTGATGACGGGCGAGATTTCATCAGACGTCTATGCAAGGATTGACAAGCTTGCCGCTGAATCTCCTGCGGGAAGCAACGGGGTCATGTATCTTCCCTGGGTGACAGGAACCATCGTGCCGGATGAAAATTCCCATGCCCGGGCCGCATTCTTCAATATGGGGATGGACACCGCACGAAGCCATGTGTGCCGGGCCATCTTCGAAGGGGTTGCCCTGAACAACTTATGGACGCTAGGTCACATGGAGAAATTCACAGGCCGTCCGTTTAAAAGCTTCCACCTGTCCGGTGGTGGGGCACTGTCCACAACGTT
>CAZPWZ010000411.1:0-3017 GCA_964590675.1 uncultured Draconibacterium sp. | reverse complement strand
TTTGCGCACGGTTTCAAACACATCTTCGACAGGTTTTTTAATCATATTGGAAAATTTTGCATAAAGATAAGCATTTATCCGTATTTAGAACGAATAAAAATAGATTTTTTTCATTTTTAATCCACCCGGGTCACATGCGTAATTCCATCAACCATGGTCAGCTTGGTTAAAGCCTCGTTGAGATTGGTTGCATTCCGGACATAGAAGGTAATGGCTCCCTGGGTTAGTCCATTCTCCGCTTCAATATGGAACGACTTTATATTCAGATTCATTTCATTTGAAATGATCCGGGTAATTTCGTTGATCAATCCCTGCTTGTCGATCCCGGTAACTTTAATATCCGTCAGGAATGATATCGATCCGTGATTGGACCAGTTCACCTTGACCATGCGGTTTCCGAATACCGTCATCATTTCCTGGGCAATGGTGCATTTTGTCCTGTGGATCTGTATGGGCTTGTGATCCGGTGAAGAAAGCCCGATCACCTCATCGCCCGGTATCGGATTACAGCAGGAGGCTACCTCAAAATTGGATATTTCCGGGTAGGAATCCTGAGCCTGCAATGATTCTTCAGGCTTTCCCGGTTTTTGTACTTCATTACTGCCGGCAACATCCTGCTTTGATCTGGCCTTGCCACGGGTAACGTAATTCAGCCATCCATTCCTGAAATTGGAGGCAGCGAATGCCTTTACATCCTTGATCCCGATTTTATCCTGCGATACGGAATAATAAAGATCGATTTGACTGTTGAAATTATTGGCTGTAAGGAATTTTTTTATGTTCTCATTGGTAAAATCCACTCCCATTTGCGTAAACCAATTACCCAGCTTTTCCTTCCCTGGTTTGGCAAATTTCTTTTTCTCCGCACGAACGGTGAGTTTAATATTCGTTTTCGCCCGGGTTGTGACTACATAACTCAGCCACTCCTCTTTCGGGGACTGCTTCCTCGATGTTATGATTTCAACCTGTTGCCCGTTTTTAAGAACATGATTTATCGGGGCAAGTTTTTTATCAACTTTCGCCCCGATGCAGGTATCCCCCAATTCGCTGTGAATGGCATAGGCAAAGTCGACCACCGTGCTGTTGGCCGGCAGCGTTCGCAATTCACCCTGCGGTGTAAATACGGATATCTCTTCAAGAAAGAAATACCCCTTAACATCATCAATGAACGACAAAGCATCCGCATCGGGACTTTCAATCATCTCCTTGATGCGGTCAAGCCAGTTATCAAGCCGGCTGTTGAGATTCATCGCCTCTTTATACTTCCAGTGCGCGGCATAACCCTTTTCTGCAATCTCATCCATGCGCCGTGAACGGATCTGGATTTCGACCCATTCACCCGTATGACTCATCACTGTCGTGTGCAAAGCCTCATAGCCGTTGGCCTTTGGAATGGAAATCCAGTCACGCAGGCGGTCCATGTTTGGGCGGTAGTGATCCGTGATGCTTGCATAAACCTTCCAGCAATCCGATTTCTCCGTTTCAAGCGGGGAATCTATGACAATCCGGATGGCAAAGATGTCGTAAATCTCCTCGAACGGAACCTCTTTCTTCTGCATTTTCAACCAGATGGCGGCTATAGATTTTTCACGGGCTGAAATGGTAAACTGAAATCCTTTTTCCGTCAGCGCCTTCTTGATCGGGTAGATAAACTTGTTGACAAACCGGCTCCGGCCTTTAGCCGACTCCTTTAACTTCCTTGATATCATGTTATACACCTCCGGATCGGTATACTTCAAAGCAAGGTCTTCGAGTTCGCTTTTGATCGCATGTAAACCCAGGCGATGCGCTAATGGGGCATACAGGTAAATGGTTTCTGAACTGATTTTCAACTGTTTCTCGTGGGTAAGGGCATCCAGGGTCCGCATATTATGCAGTCGGTCGGCCAATTTAATGAGGATGACCCGTACATCATCGGAAAGGGTAAGCAGTATCTTTTTAAAATTCTCCGCATGGATGGAGGCGGTCCGTTGGTCAAAAATACCCTTGATCTTGGTGAGGCCGTCGATGATGGCAGCAACCTTATCACCAAAAAGCCCCCTGATATCTTCAATGGTGTATTCCGTATCCTCCACCACATCATGAAGCAGGGCACAGATGATGGAAGTGGCCCCCAGTCCTATTTCGCCGGCAGCAATCGTGGCCACACTAAGCGGATGATAAATGTAGGGCTCCCCGGTTTTGCGGCGCATGTCCTTATGCGCCTCCAGGGCCATCCTGAATGCTTTTCTGACACTTTTTTTATCAACTGGGTTGCGGGGTTTCCAAACTCGCAGAAGATTCCGGTAGCGTTTGATTATTTCCTGTTTTTCAACCTCAGGGCTCTGATGATACATCACTACTGGCTGTTTTCTTTATTCCCTGCAAATTTAAATTAAAATTTAGAATGAATTGAAATAAACCATGGAGATAACAGCCCGCGCGGAGAAAATTATTACTTTTGACGGAAGATACACAAGCCCGGGATACATTATGATGAAACGATTGTTAATGAGACTGTTCCTCCTGAACCTTCTGTTAGCAGCCGTATTTCCGTTTGAGGGGCAGGCAACGCATCAGCGTGCGGCCGAGATCACTTACAGGCATATAACTGGCCTCACCTATGAGATCACCCTGATCTCCTACACTTTCACTCCCAGTCCGGCCAACGCCTTTCGCGAGTATCTGACCATTGACTGGGGAGACGGCACCTTTTCAGACATCCGCAGGGTAACCGTAAACAATCTCCCCGATGAGATCTCTTTCAATAAATATGTTGGACAACACACTTTCTCGGGTCCGTCAACCTATATCATTGCATGTGAAGATCCAAACCGCAATGGTGGCATCCTGAACATCCCCAACTCGATCAATACGCCTTTGTTTATCTACTCGGAACTGATGATCAGTCCTTTCATTGGGGGTTACAACAATTCCCCGGTTTTATTGATTCCACCCCTTGATAACGGATGCGTGAACCAGCCGTTTTACCATAATCCCGGCGCCTACGATGCCGATGGCGACAGCCTTTCCTACAG
>CAZPWZ010000410.1:0-3030 GCA_964590675.1 uncultured Draconibacterium sp. | reverse complement strand
GAATGGCTCATGGCCAATGGCTTTATGGGCAAGGAGGGACAGCAGGTTCCTGAGATGAGCGATCAATGGATCAATGAAATATCCGACCGGTACATTGAACTCTATGAAGGGATAACAGGTGAAAAATTTGTCCGCGCCGAATCATCAGATATGCTCCAGCGCATCGAATCAAACATCAACACCTGGCTGTCATCAAACCATTAAAAACGGACTTCACTTGTTACTTGCAAATCGTAAATCGTAAATCGTAAATTTAAAATCCCAACTCCTTGATCCCCTTCTCTCCTCCCAGGATGGACCAGAAAATTGTCGATGAAGTCGTCGACACCCTCTATTCAGGATGGATCACAACCGGACCGAAGACGAAGAAATTCGAAAAGTTGCTCTCCGCCTACGGGGGACAGAAGGTGACCCTATGCGTGAGTTCGGCTTCGGCCGGGCTTGAGCTGATGCTGCGCTGGTTTGGTGTGAAAGAGGGAGATGAGGTCATCGTGCCGGCCTATACCTATTCCGCCACGGCCAATGTAGTAGTGCACTGCGGCGCGAAAGTGGTTTTTGTTGACGTTGGAACCGATTTCAACATCGCCATCGAAGCCATTGAAAGGGCCATTACACCGCGCACCAAGGTAATCATGCCCGTGGATGTTGCCGGCTGGCCATGTGAGTACGATGCCATCAATGAACTTGCACAAAGGGCGGATATTCAAAATCTCTTCAATCCGATGACGAAGGAACAGCATATGCTGAACCGGATCCTGGTATTGTCGGATGCAGCCCATTCCATTGGCGGGCAATATCACGGCAAGCGGGTGGGCAACCTCACCGACATCACGGTTTATTCCTTTCATGCCGTCAAGAATCTGACCACTGCCGAAGGAGGCGCTGTTTGCCTGAACCTGCCTCCTCCTTTCGATCACGACACTATTTACCGCGACCTGAATGCCAAGTCACTGCATGGCCAGACCAAGGATGCCCTGGCCAAAACGCAGGTTGGGGGATGGCGTTACGATATAATCGAACCTGGTTACAAATACAACATGACCGATATCCAGGCCTCCATCGGGCTCGTCGAACTCGCCCGTTACGACGGGGACATGCTGGTAAGGCGCAAGCAGATCTTCGACCGCTATGCCACTACATTTGCGAAGTATGCCTGGGCGCAGGTTCCCGAGTATGAAAACGCAATGAAAAGATCGTCTTATCATGTTTTCACATTGCGCATCAGGGGAGTCACCGAGGCTCAGCGTGACCATATCATCAGGGAGATATTCGCCAGGGAAGTGGCGGTAAACGTGCATTTTGTCCCTTTGCCCATGATGACCTATTACCGCAGCGAGGGATACGACATCAAGGATTACCCCGTTGCCTATGATAATTTTTCCAGGGAAATCAGTCTGCCTGTGTACTACGACCTTTCAGATGAAATGGCTGATACGGTGATAAAAGCGGTTGTGGCATCGGTAAAAGCTGTGATGGAATAGGCACGATTTACGATTTACGATCTACGATTTACGATTTAAGATTTCGATTTTAAACAAGATGATTCGGTTTTTTGATCTCCTGATTTCATTTTCAGTATTGCTCCTGCTGCTACCATTCTTCCTGGTTATCTGCATCATAATACTTATGGATTCGCGCGGCGGGGCATTTTACAGGCAATGGCGGGTCGGAAAGGACGGAAAGGAGTTTGAGCTGATAAAATTCCGGACAATGGTCGCAGGCGCTCAAAAACATGGCGGACTCACCATTGGTGCCCGCGACAGCCGTATTACGAAATCAGGTCTTTTTCTGCGCCGTTACAAACTCGATGAACTGCCGCAACTGATCAATGTGCTGGCGGGCGACATGAGCCTGGTCGGTCCCCGTCCGGAAATCAGGAAATATGTCGATCTCTACACCCCTGAGCAGAGGAGCATCCTGTCGGTGAGGCCCGGAATAACCGACTGGGCTTCGATCGAATACATCAGTGAAAATGAAATCCTTGGAAATGCACTTGACCCCGAAAAGGAGTACATCGGGGTGGTGCTGCCTGCCAAGATCAGGTTAAACAGGCGATACATTGAAAACCGCGGACTCCGGGAATATTTTAAAATCCTGTTCATCACCGCGGGAAAAATACTCAGGGGATGAGATCAGGAAGCAGAAACAACTTAATTTTTAACCGTAAAGGTTTATGAAATCGTATCCTCATCCCCGGTTCTCAATAAAATCACATACATGCCATCGGGGTAATTACCGGCATTTAATGGAATTTCATGGGTCCCCGGTTCCAGGGTCTGTTCCAGGAGGATCTCCCTAAGCCGGCCCGTTGCATCCAGGATGCTGATATTGACCTTGCCGTGTTTCACAATCTCAACCGGGATGATGGTGCCGTTTTTTACCGGATTCGGGTAATTCTGTAAAATCCGGGCCCTGGGATTCATGGCCAGATCATCGATGGCATTGGGATAGAACATCGGGCTGCCAGCCTGGATCCAGGCCGTATAAATCAGGCTTGCCAGGGCGTTTGAACCATTCCGCATCAGGTTGATCGTAAAATTTCCCGACCTGGACCATAATGCCTGGTAATAGGCATCGGAGCTGGTGCTTCCTGCCGTCGACCTGGCATAAACGTCGGCTGACAGGATACTGTCGACATAGGTATAATCGCGGTACAGGTAGTCAAATACAAAACCGGATACATCAGTAATGAACCGCGCTGTATCAGCCGTATAGGTGATTTGTGACTCATACTTCGTAACCATGGATGTCTCATAACGGGAATGGATCCCGCTTTGACCTGTCATCTGCCCGTTATAATTCCTGGTGATATGAAGTGGCATATGCCCGTCGCCGACATAATGGCCAAGGTCAGCGGCATACAGCGCCGACCGGTTCCAGTCGCCGCGCTGGAAACAGCTTTTCAAAGAATCAAATACCCTCAGTGTTGTCCATGGGAGGATTCCCTGTTCGATTACGAAATTGTAGCCGTATTTCGCCACAACGGAATCATAATCCTGCGAAATCGATCCGTTTTGCACTAATTCAGGA
>CAZPWZ010000409.1:0-3035 GCA_964590675.1 uncultured Draconibacterium sp. | reverse complement strand
ATATGGTCATTTAAATGAAGTAATTCCACATTTTTCTGCTGCGCCTGCGGATGAATCATGCTCACAATTTCAGAGATCAGGTTGTTCATGTTGAACCCGGTCACTTCCAACTCTTCACGCCCAGCTTCGATTCGTGAAATATCCAGAATATCGTTGATGAGCGATAAAAGTTGCTTGCCATTTCGTTCGATCACCTCCAGGTAGCTGTTCTCCTCTGCAGGAATCTTGCCGGTAAGCCGCCGGTTCAACACGCCAGAGAGTGCGATTACTGAATTCAGCGGCGTTCGCAATTCGTGGCTCATGTTGGATAAAAAACTGGTCTTCAGCTTGCTGGCTTCACCCAGTTCCCGCTTCTGCACTTCCAGTTCCACATTCTGTTCCATCAATTCGGACGATTGTGACTGCAATTCTGTTCTTTGAGTCTCCAGTTCATGATACTGCAACTCCAGTTTTTCCGAAAAATCCCTTACTTTCTGGAATGTAAGTATGCCTTCGACCCTCGCACTTAATGTGTCGAGTATCTTGTCAATCAGCATGGTTGAAGAAGCGCTGAACTTATTGATACTGGCCAGGGAGATGATGGCAATGATTTCACTCCCGGCAAGTATCGGGATCGTGATAATATCGGACGGAGTGAATTTTCCGCTAACGGTATGGAAAATGAACCTTGTACCTTCCTGTGGTTCCCTGATGTGCTGAATTTTTTTTGAAGAAATTGTTAACCCAAATTCTCCCTCGAAATCCTCAGCGGAAAATGATGTTCTGGCGCTATTTTCGATTCCAATGGATTCGAAATGATCAAATTTTTTCTTATTATCGCTTCGGAGGTAGACTGCAGCCATTTGCGCACCGGTGTGTTCACACAATGCATTGAGCATAATTTTGAAGAACAATTTTGCATCCTCCTCACTCAACATGAGACTTGTAAGTTGCGATGCGCTTTCATTCAACTTCATATTTTGCTGGATACTGTCAGCCAGGGCATTGAATGAACCGGATAAAATACCTAATTCATTCCGTGAAGCATAGGAACTTCGCGACATGAGGTCACCCCGGTGAAACTGTTGTGCCACCATGGTCAGTTCCATTAAGGGTTTCCGGATACTCCTCAGCAGGACATAATAAATCAGTAACGTAAGCAAAAGAATAACAAAGACTAAAAAAACAAGTTGCTTTATAAAGGATGAATTGGATGCTACAGAATTTGCATACAATTCATCACCCTTGTTTTTGGCGAATTCATCAATAACATCTAAAGATTGTATCAGGTTTTCTGCCTGGCGACCTCCTGCTCCTTGGATCCTGGTCCTGGCAAATGCTTCTGAAACTCTTCCTTGCCGGAGCAAACGAATGGTTTCTTCACGTATCGAATTCCATGTTACAAATGCCAGTTTTACAGTGTCAATATCACTGTGCGGCCCCAGATATGATTTATAAATAATATCAATTTGTTTAAATGCATCGGCCTTTGAAATATCCATTTGCTGGACATCATAGGCTATCTCAGTGTCGTTGGTGGCCAGGAATAAATCTTTCATATCACGGTGTATTGTCATGATATCGGCACGCAGTAAACCGATGGCTCTCCGCACAATCAGCGGATGGTTGTACATGTCATCTGTTTGCTTGTGGAGTTCCCTGCTTTGCATATAGGAAACCAATCCAAGGACAATTATAAATATCAGCAGCGCTGCAAATCCCAGCAGAAGCTGTGCTCCGATCTTCAAATCTCTTAATTTCATAGCGTTTGGTTATACCTGAAATATGGCAGTTTGATTAAATATTTCATGGTAGTTTAAATTCAAAAATATTTCTCTTTCCGTTTCACCGGTAACCAGGTAGCCATCCCTGGCCAACGCATTACCAACTTTCCTGATTATAGTTTTTCGGGATTCGGCTGTGTAGTAAAAAAGCAGGTTGGCGCAGATAATGAGGTCAAAGTCGCCAAAAATACTTGCCGGGGGACTGAAAAGTTGCTGGTCCAGCAGATCGAAAGCCGAAAAATCAATATGGTCCCTCAATTTCGGGTGAATGACGAAATTATTGCCATCTCTTTCGAACCAGCGATTGAGTCGCTTCAGGCTGACATGGCCCAATACATTCTCAGAATAATTACCTCTTCGGGCTTCGTCAAGTTGTTTTTCCTGCAGGTCCGTGGCGAAAATGCGATAGGTCAATTTTTTATCGGACCGCGACAACAGTTCTTCGAGTATGATAGCCAGGCTGTATGCCTCATGGCCCCCGGCACAGGCAGCCGACCAGATCCTGATCTCACGCTGGCTGGTTTTGATCTTTCTCTGCATGATCTGTGGCAGGACAACCTGTTCGAGCAATGAAAAAGTCAAAGGATTGCGAAAAAACTCACTGAAGGGATTGAGCAGTGAACTGTAAAAAAGGTCGACTTCAATATTATCAGACCTCAGCAGATCATGGTAAAGGTCGAAGGAGGCACATTTGGTGACCGCTAATCTTTTTTCTAACGTTCTTACAAGGAATGTGCTGTCAAAAATTGAAATGTCGTTTCCACGCAATTGATTTACAACCCTGATGATCTTGTCCAACTCATTTTTCATGCGGGGAAAGTCTTTATAAACACCTTTGAAAAGGTAGTTTGTAAAGATAATTTATTTTCTTTTCCCCAACCATAGTATTCGCCGTAAAGAACATTTTGAAAATGAAAAATGCTGATGATCTGGCATCAGCGTTCTCCCTGGATCAGATGGGTGATCCCAGGGATGAAGGCCATGGTAGGAATATCCGGTTCAAAGGTCAGGAAGTAAATTTTACTTGCAGTTAATCAGCAAGTCACTCTCTGTCACAAATGCAGGCTGATTGATGATCATCCAGTGATAAAACGGATAAATCTCCTGAAAAGCTTCCGGTGTCAAATGCAACTTTAGAATCTGAACCCATTGATCTAATTGTGCAGGCCAGTAAGTAAGATAAACTCCATGCGACAGGTTTGCCCTGTAGACCCATAAGATCGTTTAGCGCAGGCTTAAAGGCTGAAAGTTCAGGAAAAGGGAGGGCAAAAA
>CAZPWZ010000408.1:0-3037 GCA_964590675.1 uncultured Draconibacterium sp. | reverse complement strand
ATGGGAAATAAACGGGGCCAGATACATCCTGGGGGAAAGAGAGGTTGAATTAAGCAATGATGATCCAAAAACGAGCCTGAACAGTGACGGTCCGTTGGTAATAAAGCCATACCAGTTGCCATTGTCATTTTTGACCTGGATCCCAAAAACATCCTGGGTGAGAATACTGAAATTTCCAAGGTTAACGGCCGAAGGGGTGTTCATCAACCCGTTGTCCCAATAGATCCGGGTGATGGTCCCGTTGCCCGAATTGGTGACAAATGCAAAGAAACTGACCCCGTCCTGTACCAATGTGATTCCCCATGGGGAACTTAGTGTATTTGCAGGATTGCCCAGGTCAATTCCATTTGGATTGGTAACCGCATTACCTGAACAGAATCTCCAGAAATAGGATGTAGCACCTTGCGACAGGTTGGTAATTGGAACCTGTTGATTCACGCAAACCGTATCAGGTACAGAGAAATTGGCAATTACAGATCCGACCGGGCTGTCCTGGGCTTTGCAACAACCTCCCGGTGCCAAACCAAACAAGGTAGCAAACAAAACCACCAGGTAATTTAAGTTCGATTTCATCTGTGACAATTATACTATCGACCGGCATCATGAGATCCGCCCCGTATGGTTTGCAGATAAGCTGGAACGTCATGTTTTTCAGGGGATAAAAGTAGTGATATTCCGGGAGGCAGACATATTATTGTTTAAAATTCCAACATGACATGTAAATCAATAATTTGCTAAATTTGATCTGTTATTGATATATGGTAAAATGGAAAATTCTGGTGCTCGTCTGTTATTCGCCTTGGCCATCTTTGGTGTTTCATTGTTTTGCCCGGCGCTAAATCTCCCGCAACTTAGCATGATTAACAATTAGCCTGATGGTATCCGGCTCCCTTACTACCGTTTCTGAGTTCAACAGCCGGAAATTCCGGTTCTGGTCGTTCATTGCCATGTTCCTGTTAGTTTTTGTGCACGGCTACAATTTACAGGAGCGTTTTATGCAGCCATGGACAATGCCCAAGGATTCGTTCACTGTGACCACCTTTATTGAATATTTTCTGGCAAACGGTATTTTCAGGTTCCGTATCCCCATGCTGTTTATTATTTCCGGATTCCTTTTTGCCCTCCAGGACAGCAGATCCTACGGTCAGCGCACCCGGAAACGTTTGCGGACTTTGTTGTTACCTTACCTGATATGGAGTGCCATCGGGTTTGGATTTACCTATTTCCTGGAATTGTTTGCTTACACCCGTGATCTGGTTACTATCTCAAACGTGGTCAGGCTTGATGAAAACCGGGCATTGCTTCATGATTACCGCTTGTACGAGATGCTTGGCCGATGGATACTTATACCCGTACCTTACCAGTTATGGTTCATCCGTGTATTACTGATGTATAATTTAGCCTATCCGCTGATCCGCTGGTGTGTGACCCACAGGACTGCCCGCTGGATCTTTTTTACGGTGGCGTTGCTGATGTGGTTTGGAACCATGGGTTTTGTGATTGTTGAAGGGGAGGGGATTCTTTTTTTCTCGCTGGGCGTCTGGATTCAGAAGAGTGGATTCAGCATTGATATGCCCCGCAAGTGGATGAAACCAGCGTGGTGGGGATTTCTTTTCGTGGTGCTCGCAGCCATAAAAACAACCCTTGCATTCCAGGGACAAAAATATCTGGGAAATGGCAATTTCCCTGTACTGATAATTCTTCACAAACTGGTGATCTTCAGCGGACTGGTGTTTGCCTGGTACGGGTGTGATAAGTTAGTGAAAATGTGCATGGAAAGGTCCTGGTTCGTCTGGCTTACAGCATTTTCATTCATGATATATGCCATGCATGCGCCGTTGATAGCCTACGCCATTGATGCAGTGTTTCCCCTTGTCAACCACCTTCCCGGATACCGGCTGCTGACTTTCTTGCTGCTTCCCCTTGCCATAATCGCCATCATCGTGGGCGCCAGCACAGTATTGCGGCGTTTCGTTCCCCGGGTTTATGGTATACTCACCGGGGGCCGCGGCTTTTGAGGCGATGTTGGTTTACCTGATTAATACAACTCTTCCGTTAATGACCTGCCTGTCTGTTTTCAATCGATAGAAATAGACTCCTTCGGGAACGAGTTTTCCATTCATATCCGTTCCGTTCCAAACCCTGTTATGTACTCCTGATTCCAGCGTCCCGGAAGCCAGATTCCTGATGGTTTGACCATTTATGTTTATCACTTCCAGCAACACATTCGATGTTTCTGGTAATGAAAACTGAATTTTTGTCTCCGTTGAGAAGGGATTTGGCATACTTTTGAAAAGCATGGTTTTCGAAAAGGAGTTTCCTGGTTGATCCTGGCCAGTAAGCAAAGATGACTCCACCGCGATATTAAGATAATGTGCTTCCACCTCACTTGTAATCTTCAGCGAGTCGTAAACAAACTGTACCAACGGATAATCCAGCGGAGTGATCACATGAACCTTGAGATTAACGGAATCCCCAGGATTCAGGGTATAGGGAAACGATGTGAATGGCCAGGGATCAACAAACCAGGATATATTTCCCGGAACAAGATTTACTTGCTGGACATCCAGCAGGTTGACCGGAAATGCCGACTTATTATTGATGGTGGCAGTTAGTCCTTCGTCGCACATGTTGAGGGTAGTAAAAAACAGTGTATCAACCGAAACTTCAATGTCGGGGGTAATGTATGTTGTATCACCCACGGCACAACCAATCCCGCTGACTACTTCGGTTGATCCATTATCAAGGACAAACGCAAGGAGTTCGCAATTGTCCATATTATAACCAGTTACGGAATTATTGAAGGTAAATTGCCTGGTATAAAATTCACCCGCCTGCGGGTTTTCACACAGAAAATCACCCCATTGGCCAACAAAAGCTTCCCTGAAAGTATGCTTGTGCGTATAGATGCCCGTTGCTCCCGATTGCTGGGACTGTAAGTCATTCTCAGCCAGGGTGACCATCAGGTTATAAGTTCCTGTGACAGGCGCAGTGTAAGATACATTCCCCGTGATGGTCAGCAACTGACGCGGCGTAA
>CAZPWZ010000407.1:0-3043 GCA_964590675.1 uncultured Draconibacterium sp. | reverse complement strand
TGCCTGCTGATGTCTGAATACCTGTGACCATCGCCCCGCTCCTGGCAAACGTCTCCGGAATAGGACCATCTTTTGTATAGGAATAGGTGGTTAAAGAGGTCCAGCTCTCGATCATTTCCATCCGCGTCTGGAAACTGATAAATTCTCCTGGCGGATAGCTTACCACGGCTTTGCTTGTCAACGTACCGTCACCAAGCACCTCATCCGTCATAACCGCCAGCGCCGATGCATAAGCTGTATCATGATAACCGAAAACCCTGACGAAAAAATCCTGTGCCTGGATGGGAAATGTGATGGTTTGTGATTTGGCTGTGTCCATGGATGAGAGGTCGACCTCAAGGCTTGCCCCGGCAGCCAGGCCTGGAGTCCGTTTATACACTGGTCCCGAGGCAGCATTGATCCTGATATACAGGTCATCCGGCGATTCGTATACGGGAAAAGTAACGGTTGTGGCGAAGGTGTGGTTTGCATGACCCGAACTGGAATAGAGGATCGGTCCGGTATGCGGGGGCACATTTTTGAGGCTGATCTCAGCATTTCCGGCCGAAACGAGCCGATTGCCCCGGAGGGTCCATTCACCCGGCATTACATATTGGTAAGTCTGCAGGGTCACCAGGAAATTATGCATGTCGGGTTCCCATTTTACGATGGTAACCTGGTAGGGTGGGGTAGCTGCTGTTTTGGCATACAATACCACGGTTGGGTTCCCGGTGACGGTGGTGTCGGCCAGCGGGTTCCCTGCCATATCCGACACAAAAACGATCGCCTTCAGCTTTGGATTAATAAAGTCGCCCTGGAAATTGATCGTCATAAGTACTTGTTTGTCAGGAATGGCTTGATCATCCTGCTTTTTTTTACATGCCCCTCCGGCAATAAGGGATAACAAGATTAACGCTAGAAATATGCCGGGGTATTTATCTGGTTTAAGGATCTTCATGGTATGTTGCGATGAAATATTTTACAAAGAACATAAAAAACGATAAACAATCTTCAATTTTTAATGCCATACAAATATCAAAAATCGTAAATCGTAAATCGTAAATCGAAAATATCGTAACTTGCTACTCCTTATTATCCCCCTATGCTTGTACTGAAAAACCTGTCAAAAACCTACGGACCAGTAAGCGCGGTGCGTGATATCGACCTGGAAATCAGCAAGGGCGAGTTCTTTTGCCTGCTGGGTCCCAGCGGATGCGGGAAAACTACCATCCTGCGCATGATCGCCGGTTTCGAGAAAGTCACTGCCGGCCAGATACTGCTTGATGGCACCGAAATTACCCATGATCCCCCCAACCGTCGCGATGTGAATACAGTGTTCCAGAACTATGCGCTTTTTCCTAATTTCAATGTGACCGAGAACATTGCTTATGGTCTGAAGATAAAAAAGGTACCCAAAACTGAGCAGGTGGAGCGTATTCAGTCCGTCATCAGGCTGGTTGGACTGGATGGTTTTGAAAAACGCATGCCGGCGAATTTATCCGGCGGCCAGCAGCAGCGGGTTGCCCTTGCCCGGGCACTGATCAACCAGCCAAGGGTGCTGTTGCTCGATGAACCCTTGAGTGCGCTCGATAAAAAGATTGCCGAGCAAACCAGGAATGAACTGTCGGAACTGCAGAAAAAAGTCGGGATCACCTTCATCTTCGTCACCCATAATCAAACCGAAGCCCTGGCCATGGCCGACCGCATTGCCGTGATGAAGGACGGGGTGATAGAACAATGTGATCCACCCAAGGAGATCTATGAACGTCCGCTCACCCGGTTCGTGGCTGATTTCATCGGCAGCATGAACTTCTTCGAAGGGATCATCTCCGGGGTTGATGAAAATGGCTGTACTGTGAATATTCCTGATCTTGGCCAGGTCACCCTGTCAAAAAAGGGTTCCTTGCCCCAGGGAACCAGGGTACTTTACTGCATGAGGCCGGAACGGCAGCGTATCAGCCTGATGGGACCGGCAACCTATGAAAACGGATTCACCGGGATCATCCGCCAGAAATACTATCTCGGCGAAATCACAAAATTCACCGTCGAATTATCCAATAATAAACTGATCAATGTCGTTGCCCAGAATTACCTGCTCCAGTTATCCAACGAATTTTACGATATCGGCGAGCAGATCTTTGTGACATGGAGTAAAACATCGGGGGAGGTCATCCATGCCAGGTAGGATCAAAGAGCAATACATCATGCTGGTTCCACCGGCTTTCTGGCTGATAGTGTTCTTCATTATCCCGCTTTTCATCGTGATCGGCTACAGCCTGAGTTTTACAGGAACCGACGGGGTGATCAGCCTGCGGTTTACCCTCGAGCACTATCTCGTGTCGTTCAGGGGAATGTATGTGACTATCTTCCTCAAATCCTTGCTGTATGCCGTAATAACCACCCTGCTCACGCTGATCATTGCATTTCCCATGGCCTATTACATGGCTTTTACCACCCCCCGGATGAAGATGCTCCTCATGTTCCTGATCATACTGCCTTTCTGGACCAATTTCCTCATCCGGATGTATTCGATCATGACCCTGCTGGGCGAATCGGGACTGATCAATTCGGCACTGCTCGCGACCGGGATAATCGATGAACCTCTTGCCCTCATGCATAATTCACTGGGAATGTACATCGGCTTTATTTACTGGAACCTGCCATTCATGGTATTGCCCATATTTTCGTCACTCGACCGTATGGACCTGTCCTTGCTCGAGGCTTCGCTTGACCTGGGAGCCAGCCGCCGCCAGACCTTCTGGAGGATCACCTTTCCCTATTCTGTGGCCGGGCTGGTGGCCGGGATCGTCTTCACCTTCATACCCACCCTTGGGAATTTTGTGATCCCTGAATTTTTAGGCGGATCGGACAATCTGATGATCGGCAATGTGATCACAGCCCAGTATCTCCAGGTAAGGAACTGGCCCTTCGGATCTGCCCTCTCCACTTTGCTGATGCTTGTGGTCATGGTGTTTATCTCCCTCTATATCCGTTTTTATGATCCAACGAAGTCAAAGTCAATGGTAAGTTTTTAACTATGGCAGGTAACCTGGCAAGAGGAAAT
>CAZPWZ010000406.1:0-3056 GCA_964590675.1 uncultured Draconibacterium sp. | reverse complement strand
CCACGCTTTCTGATATCTGGGCGTAAAGAATATCATTCGAACCTTCAAATATCTGGAACGGGCGGCTGTCGATTATGCCGCGCCCCCCTATGTGACTGAACCGGTAGGCCCTTGCGCCAACCAGCTGCACGAGCGATTGTGCCGCCTCCTGCATAAGGTCGGTGGCCAGGCTCTTCATTGAATTTGCGACCAACCCGCCTGATGAAAGATCATGTTCCAATCCGGCTTTATGGCTGCTGTAAGCACACATGGCAGAGGTTATGGTATAGGATGCCTGTAATCTGGCAAGCCGCTGCTGAACCTGGTCATAATTAAAAAGGCTGTTGCCGCTTACCCACCGTTGTTTGCAATGATCAATCGCCTCATCCATCATCCGGTGAATAAAACCATGTGCCATTCCCGGGAAATGCAGCCTGCTGCGGTGCAACAGATCGAGCAGCAGCTTGATCCCGGTAGATTTTGGTTCAAGCCTGTAGGATCCAGGTATCTGAACGTCGATGCAGTTCCGTCCGTAAGGGATCTGGTGCAATCCAAGGTTGTCAAAATATTCCTCAACGATGATCTCCTGGCCAGGGGCATGAACATCACAGATAAAAAAATCGATATCTCTTTTCAGATCACCCGAGGCGACCCGTTCGCGAGCCGTAAGCAACCAGTAGTCGGCGAAACCGGTCAGGCCAGCCCAATGCTTTACCCCACGGAGATGGTACTTTCCCTTTGCCTCAGTGAAGAAGGTTTGCATATTGAGGGCATCCGTTCCAAATTCAGGCTCCGTGATCATCAATCCACCCATGGTCACCCTGGTCAGAAACCGGCTGAAAATTTCCTTTTTAACTTCCTCCCTGGCATATTTTGTCACAGGCTGTAAAAACAATCCTGAATTAATTCCAAGGGTCAACGATAAGGCAAGGGATTCATAGGATGCCGCCGACAAAACACCCAGGACTTCATCGACATGCCCTCCCATGCCACCATAAACTGCAGGAATAGACACTCAAAGCGGGTTAGCCGGCATGATCTCACTTAAAACTGCCGGGGGAACTCCCCTGTGTATAGTCAAACGGTCGGGTTCAGTTTCAGCCCGGAAAACATGTTGCATCCTGGTTTTCAGATCCTCTAGAAAGGTTGAAAACGGAACCGGTGAACTAATTGTCTTGTTTTGGGTCATGCTTAAAGCAGATATATCAGTAAAGATGCAAAATTAAAAAAAAAGAGGTGCAGCATCCGGCACCTCTGTATATGTTGATTTTGGATCAATAGGGCGCAAAGGTAAAGAAATGATCCTAATCATGATCAAATATCAATTTCTTGTATTTATTGTAGAGGAATGATATGATCAGCAGCAATATTCCCAAAGATACGAATACGATTGTCTTGGAAATCGTGTTCAGATCGCTCAGATCATAGACGAAGAGCTTAACCAGTGTTGCACCGAACAGGACAATGGCCCCGATGCGCAGGTACTTCCTTTTTTTCCAGATCCCCAGGGAGATCAGGATCAGGGCATAAACGCCAAACAGGATGCTTAATCCCAGTTTATAGGATTGTTCCGACCGGAAGAGGTCCATCCAGTTGATGAGTTCATTGGCGGTAACAGTCAATATGGCGACATGAAGCAGGAAATCAAACTCCATTTTAAAATCAACCTTCAGAAATGGCTGGCAAATATATTTATAGATGGAAAAGAGCATCATTCCAAGGAACAAAAATGAAAAATACCTGATCCCGATGTTCATGATCCCCCGGTAAAAAAGTCCGGATAGCTCCTGGCTCAGGAAACTCTCACGCAGGTTTCCGATCGCAAGTAATCCAAGAGAAAGGAATAAACCCACAGCTATTCCATTCAGGGCAAGGTTGATAAGACCCATCAGGCTGCTTTTTAATCTCAGGATATTTATGAAAGAGAGGCCGGATAAAAATGTCATTGTGTAAGCAAAGATGGTTATGGTGCTGTAACTTTCTATATCCTGGTTCCAGATATGCTTCGGAACGGTGAGATCCTGATCAATGATAACCATTGAATCAATATACATTTGGTTCCAGAAAGTGGTCAGCTCCATGATGAATGCGAGATAGGCCGCAATCAGCAAAATGGCCGGCATGGCAAAGTTCATGATGGTGGAAAGCACCTTATTAACGTTTACTGCAGAAACAAACTTTTTTTGGTTGTCAATGAAATTTACAAAGGAAAAAGCGGCAATAAAAATCGCTGATGTCAGGAAATTAATATTGAATAGCGGGATGATCCTTGTACCCGGTTTTGCCGGGTCATAAATATTGTATACGGTAGTCCAGTCGATCAGGAGACTGCAGAAGACAAGGAACATCATGGGATAGGAAAGTGACTCATATACCATTGCGTTTTTCGTTCGGCCAATCCAGAAGAGGATCGCAACTTCACCGGCCCACAGCATGGTTACCCATTTGCCATCGAGTTGAACCGGGATGGCGATGGTGGCAAAAGTGATTGCCAGTCCTGTCACGAATGCCAGCAGATTCCGGTCGGCCGGTTTGCGCAGGTAGATAATGACTGCGACAACCATATTAACCAGTGCATTCGCCAGGGTAAAGGCCCCGAGATAATCCTCGCCGGTAATATGTGAATGAAGTATGTCATATCCCAATCCGTAAAAAACGGCAGAATTTGCGAGAAGCAGCAGGATATCTTCAATTTCAAATATTTCCTTCCGGATCAGCTTGTAAGCCAGGGAGATGATATAAAAGGTGGTAAAAAACAGGGAAATGAATACCAGGGATAATGCAAAATGCTCCGCTGTTTTGTACCCGGGAATGTACCATGTAATAAAAATGAGCCAGGTAAGCATGAAGGATGAATAATAAAGTGGTTTCCAATATTTCCGATATGCAATTACGAGTATCCCGGTATTGATGACAGCAATGTAGCTGAACAGGGTTACAACGTTTCCCGACTTGTCGCCAAGCAGGAAAGGCACGGCATATGCGCCAACCAGGCCTATGTGCGCGATCACCTGCTTGTTATAGGCGAGGGCTGCGGTAACAGTAAACACTGTAAAAAGTGTCATCAGGATCAAAGT
>CAZPWZ010000405.1:0-3057 GCA_964590675.1 uncultured Draconibacterium sp. | reverse complement strand
TTGTATCAGCAAATGGCAGGGGTGCCCTTTTTGCCGAGGATTCAGTCAGGGTAATGTCGGGAGGCAGTCACAACTTCAGCCTCGGAACACTTCCAGTCCTTGTGGGGGGGCAGAACATAACAGGTATTAATGGATTGGAAAACATTGTAAGCCATACAGTTTTTCCAAATCCGGCAGATGACCACCTGGTCGTCAGGGTGAATCGGTCAACTGTTGAGGGACAGCGCCTCCGTGTTTATGATATCGCGGGACGACTGATGTATTCGTCCAAATCATCAACGGCGGTGAATGCGACAATTATCACTGATCAGTGGCCTGATGGGATATATTTTTATGAAATTCTGTTGGATGGATACAAAAACCATGGAAAATTTGTGGTAAGGCACTGACACTATCTTTGGTAAATTGACATTAAAGAAATAAATCATGGATCAAACAGGAATGAATCATTATCTGGAGGCTGCAGGGAAGGCTGTGCAATGGCATCTGGATTATAAGAGGCAGATGAAAAAATGCCGGTTCGATACAATTGCCACACACGGAATCTACTCCATGCAGGAGGCACTCGATTTCAACCAGGGATCCATCATCGAGCCAGTTTATTTATCCACATCCCAGGCATACCGGGATGCAGATGAGATGGAGGCAGCCCTTGCCTACAAAATTCCTACCTGGTGTTATTCGCGCATCGCCAATCCAAGCATGTATTACCTCGAAGGGGTGCTGGCCCTGCTGGATGGTTATCAAAGTGAGGTTGAAACGTCATGTATCGCTACATCATCCGGCATGTCGGCCATTCAGAGTGCAGTGGATCCCTTCCTGGTCGTCGATCCTAAAAAACCGCATGCACCTCTGAACTTCGTTGCGACCACCCAGTTATATGGAGGGACTTTTCAGCAATTCTCCATCAGGAAGGAGGTGGAAAGGAATGTGGAGTGGCGGAAAGTGTTACATTCAACGGATCTGTCGGAATGGGAGTCGCTGATTGATGAAAATACCAGGTTCCTTTATGGCGAACTTCCGAGTAATCCCTGCCTTGCCTTCTTTGACATCAGAAAGGTTGCCGATTTGGCTCACAAATATGGTATTCCGCTCATTGTCGATGCAACGATTGCTACCCCGGCCTTGTTGCGGCCGATTGAACACGGCGCCGATATCGTCGTACAGTCGGTGACTAAAACCCTTGCAACCAGTGGCTTCTGCATTGCCGGTGCGGTCATCTCCAGGAAGAACATTATTACCAACATCGATAATCCCCCGATGAAGGAGGATTTCGCGAACTGGTTGAAGTTACTTCCAAACAGGGATAACGGGCCCAACATATCACCTGTGAATGCAATCCTTGCGTTGAATGATATCCGCACACTCAGGATGAGGATGGACCATATGAGCCGGAGTGCCATGACGATTGCACGTTTCCTTGCGGAGCACAAAGCAATTGAAAAGGTGGATTACCTTGGATTGATTGATCATCCGCTTCATAAGCTGGCATCGGAATACATGTTCCTGGTCGATGCGGAGCACGATGAGCAATACGGACAACCTGTGAACCGTTATGGCCACCTTTTGTCCTTCAGTGTCAATGGCAGTGCGAAACAAACCAGGGATGTGTTTGATGCGTTCACCAGGATATGGAGAGCCACCGACCTTGGACGGATCAAATCTGTTGCCACGATCCCTGCCATATCCACTCATTCACAGCAGGGCGAGGAGGGCCGGAAACTGGCATGCATCCAGGCAAACACGATCAGGCTCTGTGTCGGGGTGGAACATCCCGATGATATCATTGCCGATATCGACCAGGCCTTGTCTGTACTTCAGGGAAAGAAGGTGAAAACCACCGCTCCTGATTATTCAGCAGGCGGTGCTTCATCGGCAAGATTAAGACAGGATTAGAAAAATCAAGTATTCATTTAAATATAGGAGGTCAATATGCCAAACCGTGGATTTAATACCAAAGCCATTCATGCCGGAATCACGGATTTCAATCCTGATTCGATGTCCGTCCCCATTTATCAGTCTGTGGCCTATCCCTATCTCGATGCGCAGGAAGCCGCGGCTATCTTTACCGGTGAAAAACCCGGTTTCACCTATGGTCGTTGGGATAATCCGACTGTCCAGGTTTTCGAAAACAGGATGGCAGCCCTTGAAAACACGGAAGGAGCCATTGCTGCAGCTTCAGGGATGTCGGCCATTTTTCTTTTAGCCCATCATCTTCTTAGTCCCGGGGATGAGGTGGTATCATCAAACCGGGTTTATGGAGGCACTTTCGGCTTATTTAATGTTGGACTGCCTAAGATGGGCTCGAAGACCAACTGGGTTACCACACCGGAATCAATTGAAGCCTGGGAGGCGGCTATTACTCCAAAAACCAAATTCCTTTTTGTGGAAAGTCCGAGCAATCCTTCCCTGTTCATTGCTGATATTCCTGCTCTTGCAGCACTTGCCAAATCAAAAAATCTTCCATTGGTTGTCGATAATACAATCACCACACCGGCTTTGCAGCAGCCCATATTACTCGGTGCCGATATTGTGGTTCATTCAACAACCAAATATATTTGCGGCAACGCAACCAGCCTGGGTGGGATTATCTGCGGATCAAAGAGGTTGGTAGAAGGAATAAGGCAAACAGGTATCCGTTATCTGGGACCGGCTATGGCGCCTTTCAATGCCTGGCTCAGTTTGAATGGTCTCGAAACCCTGTCACTGAGAATGGAACGACATTGTCATAACGCAATGGCTGTTGCGACCTACCTGGAATCGCATCCAAAGGTGAATTTTGTTAATTATCCCGGACTCGAATCGAATTCGTACCATAAGATGATCAAGCCGCAGATGAAGGGTTGCAGTTCCCTTTTATCGTTCGAATTGAATGGAAATTATCAGCAGGCTACAAGGTTTATTGACTCCCTTCTAGTCTTTACCCATGCAACCCATCTTGGGACATGCAGATCGATAGTTACTCATCCAGCTTCGACGACCCATTCGGCCATGGGAGAAGAAGAGATGCGCAAGGCAGGGATTCTGCCTTGGCTGAGACCGGACGCCAAGAGTCAG
>CAZPWZ010000404.1:0-3060 GCA_964590675.1 uncultured Draconibacterium sp. | reverse complement strand
GGGGCTGGATATTGACCAGAAAAAAATCCCGAAACCTGTGCTGGATCAGAGTTGTCCAATTTTTGGGTTTAACAAGGCTGTCCTTGACTAAACGCATGATCTGGCTATTGCCTATAAACCTAATTTTGCTTTTTATGAGTGCAACGGGACCAAGGGATGGCGTAGTATGACCAAGACCATAGAGTATATCAACAATGCCTATCCGGGCCAGATTTTTTCCATTGCCGACGCCAAGCGCGGCGACATTGGAAACACCTCCCAGCAATATGCCAAGGCCATGTTCGATCCGGCATCATCGGGGATGAATTTTGATGCTGTTACCGTTGCACCATACATGGGCGAAGATTCCGTAAAGCCCTTCCTCTCCTACCCTGAAAAATGGATCATCGTGCTGGCCCTGACATCAAATAAGGGCGCCGCCGATTTTCAGTTTTTCAACGATGCTGAACACCGGCTTTTTGAGCAGGTCCTTTCAATATCCCGGGGATGGGGCAGCAAGGAAAACATGATGTATGTTGTGGGCGCCACCAAGGCCGAAATGCTCACCGATGTCCGCAAAATCGTGCCCGATCATTTCCTGCTTGTTCCCGGCGTTGGCGCACAGGGAGGAAGCCTGCAGGAGGTCGCAAAATATGGATTGACCAAAGAGTGCGGACTGATCGTGAATTCATCCAGGAATATCATTTATGCATCCACCGGCCCCGATTTCGCCGAAAAAGCCAGGGAAGAGGCGATGAGGATGCAACAGGAGATGGAGGCATTGCTCTAACGAAGTTTACGGATTAATTTTAATGTAAGAGGCGACCCGGAAAATTCCGAGGCCGCCTTTTCAATTTCAGGATTCCTGGTTATTGTTTGATGACCATAACCATCCGGTCAACTCCATGTCAGGTAAAGGAATGTAGTTTTTTTTAAAACTATTTCCTGATAGGTTAAAATAACTAAATTTACTTACTGTTTCCATGAGGCACTCATTTTGCCGGCATGATATGTTTATTCAACTGTTAAGATATAAACCAGGTTATAATTAGAATGAAAAAACACACAATATTATGGATTGCTGCGCTCCTGGCCGGGCTGGTTATCGTTTGGCTTGTCGGATACCGGCTTTTCAAAGACAATTTCACAGAACGCACGATTTTATATTCGCAGCAACATGCATTGATGTTGAATGCCAGGATCAAATCACAGATGGATAAAATCCTGATACTGCAAAAGATCATGAACTCATTTCTTAATTATGAATCAAAGAAACTGGTATTACCTGATGGTAAACCGGAAAATGGAAAACTTTACCTCTATCATGGTGCTACCCGCGACAGCGTTTTCCGTATTTCGCCCTTTCCTCTCAGCCAGGATATGCTGGAGACCACAAACCTGATTATAAAAGGAGTTGGTCCATACATCAAAACCCTCCCGAATGACTTCGGGGCATTAGCGAGATTTTATTTCAGGTTCAATTCAGGAGCGATAATTGAATTTCATTACCGCGATTTACCTTCTGATTCAACCTTAACGCTTGGTTACCTGAAAACTCCAGAAAACAGGCGACCAGTTGATGGTTGCATAAACGATGTAAAAACATTTGGTCCGTTCATTGATAAAACCGTCGACAGGGAGTTATTAACCCGGTATACAGGATTGGTATATAAAGATAGTGTCATCGGTGAAATCTGTATGGATTTCGAAACAAATTATTACGCCCCCTGGCTGAAAACAAACCTGCAGGATGTGAACACGATGCTGTTTGATAGTGCAGGGAATATATTAACCTCGGATGACCGCCGTTTTATATCTGACGACACCGTTGAGAATATCTACAGTTATGTCCCAGGTTTAAGAAGTCTTATAAAATCTGCCATAAAACAAAACGAATCCGAGGTAATCATTTTAGAAACAAATAAGCATCATATTTCCATTGCCAAAGTAGGGCCTTCCAGTTATATTGCTCTATATGTTACAAAGTCTGATTTCTTTGCTTTAATATTTATTCGCGTTTTACCTTTTCTATTCGCTTTTATTGCACTATGGTCAGCATCGTGGGCATATTATAAGCAAAGGATCGTTTCCAAAAAATTGAAAATAATGTCCCTGGATCTGGAAGTAGCGAAAAAGGAGGCAGAATCGGCCAACGATGCAAAAAGTGTTTTCCTGGCCAACATGTCGCATGAGATCAGGACCCCGATGAATGCGATCATCGGTTTTTCCCAGATTTTATCTGCCATCGTCAAAGATCCGGTTCAGTCAAACTATGTAAGATCGATCAGTACCAGTGGTAAAACTTTGCTCAGCCTGATAAATGATGTTTTGGACCTGTCAAAGATAGAGGCAGGCAAACTCGAAATTCGTCCTGAACCATTCAGCATCCGTGAAATGCTGTCTGAAGTGAGCTCGCTCTTTCAGATGAAGGCTGAGGAAAAAGGTCTGTCAATAATCATTGCTGTTGATGATTCCCTTCCTGAGCTCCTGGTTGCGGATGAACTTAGGCTTCGGCAAATATTGCTGAACTTTATGAGTAATGCGATGAAATTCACCGATGAAGGAGAGATCGTACTGTCCGCAGGATTTACCAGCAGAAGTGATGATGCACTTGACCTGCGTATTGGTGTAAAAGACTCAGGCATTGGGATCAGGAAGGACCAGATTGAAAAGATTTTCGGTGCGTTTGAACAGGTCGAAAAGCAGGATACCCGCAAATATGGCGGGACGGGACTGGGGCTGGCCATTACAAGTAAACTGGTAACCCTGATGGGAGGCAGGATTGACGTTGCGAGCGAACCCATGAAGGGAAGTACTTTCAGTATCCTTCTTCCGGGAATCAGGATTTTCAGTGGCGAATTGAAAACGACTTCAGTGGAATGGGAAAAACTGAATCATGTGATATTCGAGCATGCAAACATACTCGTCGTTGACGATATACAGGACAACAGGAGTGTCCTTTCAGGTATGCTTGCAATGCATGGATTCAGCGTATCCGAGGCCTCAAACGGGAAAGAAGCGATCGACATGATCAGGCAAAGTCCACCTGCACTGGTTCTAACCGATCTAAGGATGCCGGTA
>CAZPWZ010000403.1:0-3063 GCA_964590675.1 uncultured Draconibacterium sp. | reverse complement strand
ATGATATCCTCCTGTTTTTTGATGATATCATGGTCAATAATGATCCGACACCCAATAGCGCTCCGGCTTACATGATTGAAGACTATGAAGTGATCAAACTGAACCTGATGACTGGTGATCCAACAGTTGATTTCAGCAGCATGGTCGTTATCCCGAATCCTGATCCAACAGGAGCTAACACCAGCGATTGGGTGGTGTTTTTTGATCGCGACAAAGATGGCGTTCCATGGGGAGGATTCTGGTCTTCGTTACCCACGCCTATTGATGTTACCACGAACAAATACGTGCACGTAAAAGTATGGAAGGAACGCATCAGCCCGATTAAATTTAAAATTGAGGGAGGCGCTGCCGGAACCATTGAAGTTCCTTCAATGAATGTTCAAAGCCATACCGATATGTGGGAAGACATGGTATTTGATTTTTCTTCAAAAACCGGAACCTATCCTATCATTGCCTTCATGCCCGATTTCGAGGATCCTTTAACACTAACGGATGATCTTATCATATTTTTTGATGATATCATTTTAAACAATGATCCAAATCCTTATGTAGGAATCGAAACTGTAAAGAAAATAAACGATGTCACGCTTTACCCGGTTCCGTTTGACAATTATCTCAATATCAATACACCTGCTGACATCAAATCCGTTACAATTACATCGGCTATCGGACAGCAGGTTTATAAAATGGAAAATCTCAATGCCGGAATCTCCGTTGTGAATACATCAGAGATGACCCGTGGCTTGTATTTGGTGACCATCCAGCCGCAGAACGGCAACTCGTTCACAATGAAAATAATGAAGAATTAAACAAAGTTATCAGATCTGATTGAGTGGCGGCTCCCATGATTGGGAGCCGCCTTTATAAAAGGCTTGCTTGCTGTTTTGATGGTTACCAGGTTAGAAAATTTTACCATGAACAAGAATATATTTTTAGCTGTTTTTTTGTTGCCCGGCATTTTCTTTTACACTTCCTGTAAAAAGAAAGAAGCTGATAACCTGAATCTGGTCCAAATTGCGGCTGGAACTATAGTGCTCAATCTCAGCACCACCACCAGTGATATCCCGGTGAGCAGCGCCTTCACGGTCGACTTCAGTACAGAAATTGATCCCTTGGCTGGCAGTCAGGGGATAACCATGCGAAAAAGTGACAACACGCTGATACCATGTAATCTTACCTTTTTAAACAACAATAAGAGTGTAAAACTAACACCCCAAAGCCTGCTCGAAAATTACACACAGTACAAAATTGTTCTTTCTTCCGGTATTGTCGGAATGAATGGCGAAGTGTTTCCAGGGGCAGAAGTTACTTTTATCACCATCGTTGGTCAACTGGTTATCAAAAGCATCACCGTAAACGGTCAGGATTTTCAAGTCCCGAAGAGACCTAAAAATATTGATTATAAAAACGTTAACATTGAAATTAACTTTTCTGACTCACTTGATCCCTCAAACTATCAAAGTTTCTTTTCCATTTGGCCGGTGAAACCTGTTTCATACACCCTGACTGACGATCATAAGACCGTGAATATTTCAAATACGGCGCCGTTGGATGATTTTTCGCGAACCTACCTGAATATAGACAAAGAGTTGAAAGCAAAAAATGGCGCTTCATTTGCCGGCTTCAACAACTATTTTTATACGGCTCTGGATTCAACCCCCAAATTTCCGCTCATTCCCGATGAGCAGTTGCTTAACCTGATCCAGGAGAAGACATTCCGCTATTTCTATGATTTTGCCCATCCTTCATGCGGACTGGCCCGTGAGCGCAACACTTCGGGCGACATCGTCACGACCGGGGGATCCGGATTTGGTGTCATGGCCTTAATTGTTGGAATGGAGCGGGGATTTATCACCCGTAATGATGGTCTGACAAGACTCAATAAAATCCTGGAATTTCTTGAAACCTGCGATCGCTATCACGGCGCCTGGCCGCATTGGCTCAACGGGGTGACCGGGAAAGTTCACCCGTTTTCGGCGAATGATAATGGCGCCGACCTGGTTGAGACTTCCTTCATGGTGCAGGGACTGATCACCATGCGTCAATACCTTGATCCGGGTGTTGCCAGTGAACAAACTTTGATAACACGCATTGATCTCCTGACGGATGCCGTGGAATATGATTTTTTCACCAGGGGACAGAATGTGCTGTATTGGCACTGGTCTCCAGATAAAGGCTGGATCATGAATATGCAGATCAGGGGTTACAACGAGACCCTGATCACCTATTTACTGGCAGCCACTTCAACCACACATCCGATAGCGGCCACAGTTTATACATCCGGGTATGCAAACAATGGGGCGATTAAAAACGGCAACAGCTATTTCGGGTATAAACTGCCGTTGGGTCAGGCCTACGGCGGTCCCCTGTTTTTCACCCATTATTCCTTTCTTGGACTGGATCCGCGGACGCTTCAGGATCAGTATGCGAACTATTGGGAACAGAATGTAAACCAGTCATTGATAAACTGGAGCTGGTGCGCAGCCAATTCCAAAGGATGGGTGGGTTACAGTGATGTTTGCTGGGGCCTCACGGCAAGCGATAATCCATGGGGTTATAACGCACATTCCCCAACCAACGACCTGGGTGTGATAACTCCTACCGCGGCCGTATCGGCAATTGCCTATACGCCTGAACAATCGATGAATGCGATACGTTTTTTTTATTATACCATCGGGGACCGTCTTTGGGGCGATTATGGCTTTTATGATGCCTTTGATCCGACCGAGAACTGGTGGGCATCCTCCTATTTAGCCATTGACCAGGGTCCGATAGTCTGTATGATTGAAAATCACCGGACCGGACTATTGTGGAATTTGTTCATGTCATCCCCAAAAGTTGAGGCAGGACTTGTCAAGCTTGGCTTTACCCATTAATTTGATTCTCTTAATTCAACTTGTTTTATGAAAAAAGAGTGTTCCTTTATCAATGTGGTACTATCGATCCTACTCTTTTCCGTTTGCAGCAATCTGCAATCTCAGGATTCCAGGGAACATTATCTTTCTGCCGGCGACATATCCAAAATTGATGCCCTTATCGAACAAATGACCCTTGAGGAGAAGG
>CAZPWZ010000402.1:0-3076 GCA_964590675.1 uncultured Draconibacterium sp. | reverse complement strand
CGATTGAAAATAAAAAATCAACCGTGCCCTCAATGTCGGCCTGGGTTGAAAACAAACCAGGTTGGCGTTTAAAGGTAATTCTTCCGCTTAGAAGCTCAAAAAACGGCTTGTAAACCAATGTAACGCCATTATTGCTTTGCAATTCATCCACCAGTTCCTGCAGAAAAGGAATCACGGTTTCAGTGACATTTTTACCAAACAAAGCTATTTTCATGGCGATAGGGAACTTTTTCTGAAATAAGGGTGCAAAGATAAGGCATTTTTTCACATATCCGCCTATGGATGACTGGTCTGACAGTGTTCAGCCTGCTATATATTGAGGTAATTCATCAGCGCATCGAACCTGTCCTGAAGTCCTTCGTTATAAGCGTCCTCCTGCGACCAGGAGGCACTTACCAGGTAGTTGTACCGGAAGAAAGTCTGAAGCACCGGGCCAATGTCGATCAGGTTGACCTTTATTGTAACCTCAAGTTTAGTCGAATCAGGGAATGAGGTGACATACAGGCTCAGAATTTTGGCATCATTTGATTCAACGATCTGGGCTATTTCTGTGAGGTTGTAATCCTTGTCATTGATCTCGAGAACAATAATACCACCGGGGTGCTGCAGCGCTGCGATGTCGCCAAGATGATTTACAAGATTTGACATACCGATGGCCCCAAGATAATGACCTTTGTCATTCAGCACCGGCAATAACGTGAGATGCAATGTGGAAAATGCTTTAATGACTTCGTAAACGTGCTGATTTTCAATTACATACGCGCTGATTAACGACAGCTTGTAGCTTCCCATCGTCTTCTCAGGTTCATGCATGGCCAGGATCTCCTTCTCCGAGATCACACCGAGAAACTCAGCGCCGCTGACAACAGGGAGATGGGCACAGCGCAACTCATCCATCTGGGCAATGGCATAAATCCCGGTATCGGTCGGTTTCAGCGGGATATAGGTATCGGTGATCAGTTGTCTAGCTATCATTGAGAATGCTAAGATATGAATTATAACGCAGCATGCTCACCGCACCCGAATCAAGCCCATCCTTAACCGCGCAGCCGGGTTCATGGGTGTGCGAACAATTCTTATACTGGCAAAAGGGTAATAACCTGTCCATCTCCGGAAAGCACCGTGGAATTTCAGACTTGTCAAAATCGATCAGTCCGAATTCCTTGATACCCGGTGTATCAACAATGAAACCCTGGTTTGCAAGCTCATACATTTCAGCAAATGTGGTCGTGTGCTTCCCCTTCTGATGGGTCTCCGACAGCATGCCGATCCTGGGGGTCAGCGATGGATCAATGGCCTTGATCAACGCCGACTTGCCGGCCCCCGAATGGCCTGAAAACAGGCTGACCTTTCCCTCAAGCAGCTCCCTGATCCGCTCGATGCCATCGCCCCGGAGTGCCGAAACCCGGTAACAGGAATAACCGGCCTTTTCATAAATGGCGCTGATTACATCAAGCGACTGTATCAAACCGGCATCACAAATATCAATCTTGTTGAAAATCAAGCTGG
Organism: uncultured Draconibacterium sp.; assembly: GCA_964590675.1. GTDB lineage: Bacteria > Bacteroidota > Bacteroidia > Bacteroidales > FEN-979 > CAIVAT01. Next base: position 1,567 of record CAZPWZ010000402.1, on the reverse strand, counting down.
CAGGAATGTAGTAACCGGCTGCCGTTACAAGAAACCGATCGATAAAACCATTGGATGTCCGCGGCTGGGCCATCGTAACAATCAGGTAGGCATGATCGAGATTGGCAGCAATGATATGCGATACCTTGGATAATTTTGTTGCCTTCCGGATAATGTAATTGTCACGATCCCTGATGTGGGTGATCATTCCGTGGCTGTCGCCTGCCAGGTGTTCCACTTCAACGCGATCGCCAATGGCGACGGGATTGGTATGCTTGATGTCCCTGACCCTGAACTGCCCCTTGAGTTTGCACTCCAGCCTGGTACCATCCAGCATGCGCACCCTGATCCAGCTTCCGGTCGACTTTATTACAATTCCTTCCAATTCGCAGATTGATAATATATTATTTATCGGTAAAAGTATAAAAATATTATACACCTGGGATGATTTTAACCTGCATCAGCATCCCCGGATGGTTCAGGTCATCGTATAGATTTTTCCAGGAAGACACTTGATAATTCCCTCAAATTCAAGATTTAATAACGAAACAGCCACCTTACTCATCGGTTGTTCCGCCTGAATGCATATTTCATCGATCCCTAGCGCCTCCTTATCCTCCAATAAGGCCACTATTTTTTCCTCCTCCGGGGTCAGATCTATAAATATCTTTTGCTGGCATGACGGGCTTAATATATTGGTTTCCTTCCAGCCCATCAGGTATTCGATGTCATCCGCCTTTTGAATCAGGGCAGCCTTGTTGGTCCGCACCAGGTAATTGGGTCCGTCCGAAAATGGATCGCAAATCCTTCCCGGGACCGCAAAAACATCGCGGTTATATGAATTGGCGATATCGGCGGTAATAAGCGCGCCGCCCTTTTTTCCTGCTTCAACCACCACCACGCCATCACACATGCCGGCTATGATCCTGTTACGTTTCGGGAAATTGGTACGGTCGGGTTTCGTTCCGCTGAGAAATTCGGTGATCAGTCCTCCCTGTCCAACCATCTTTTCAGCCAGGGACCGGTGAAGCCAGGGATACACAGTATCCAACCCATGACCCAGTACGCCAATCGTTTGCAGGCCCTTTTCAAGAGAGAACCTGTGGGCACAACTGTCAATGCCATACGCAAGACCACTGATAATGAGTAACTGCTGATGAACCAACCCCGAAATCAAGGCATTGGTGACTTTTTTACCATACTCGGTTGCACGACGGGTACCCACAATACCAAGTATCCTGGGCGGATTTAAATCGGCTGTTCCCTTGTAATAAAGCATGACAGGACTGTCAAAGCACTGCTTTAACCGGTGTGGATATGCATTATCCTGGTAATACAGCGGGGTTATGCGATAACGTTCAATGAAGGCAACCTCCTTTTCTGCCCTTAACAGGATATCCCTGTTGCCCAATGAACCGGCAATAACTTCCCCGATCCTCGGGATCTTGCTAAGGCGCTGACGCGACTCCCTGAACACCGCCTCCGCACTTCCGCAGATGGAAACCAGGTTCTTGCCAAGCACATCCCCTACTCCGGGAATCAAGGTCAGGCCAAAGGCTGCGAAGACTTCCTGCCACTGTTTTTCCGC
>CAZPWZ010000401.1:0-3076 GCA_964590675.1 uncultured Draconibacterium sp. | reverse complement strand
CATTGGCGTTGGACGCCTGGTGGCCGATCCCGATCATGAAACGGTTGAATATGCCATTCTCATCGTGGATGCCTGGCAGCAAAAAGAGCTGGGCAATATTATCACCGATTTTTGCCTCGAAATTGCAGAAAAATGGAAGCTGAAGAAACTGGTAGCGCAAACTACCACGGATAATAAGCGCATGATATCGGTTTTTCAAAAACGAGGCTTTGAAGTAAGGATCAATAACCAGGATTCAACGGTCGACGTCAGGAAGGTCTTATAATAATTAATCGCAATTCCCGTTTTACCAATAAATTGATGAATATGAACAGAAACAGAATTTTTACCTTCTTTGCTTTTACGGTGGCCCTGTTTATTCTGGCCTCCTGCGGAATTACCTCGCATCCGAATGAAAAGATCATCGTTGGAACCTGGCGCCCGGTCAAGGTTGAAAAAGTGGTGGACTCCTCTGCGCTGCTGGCGGCACAATCCGCATCAGGCGGAGCAGTTAAGCCGAAATCAAAACCCGGAGGACCGGCTGGTGAAGATAACGCCGGTAAAAGAGAGGCAACCCTCGACCGCCTTGTCCAGTCTGAAATGCGCGCTACCATGGAAATATTTGCCAATAAAACCGCGGTTAAAAATTTCCCCGGCAACCCCCTGCAGGCAACCTGGAAAATGAAGGGAAGAGGAACCAGGATCGTTGCCAAAGGCGTGGAAAACAAGAGAAAATTTGTCATTGACATCCTGGATATCACCAAGGAAAGGATCGAAGTCATAGAACATACACCTGTCGGGGATATCAAAATCATTTACGAACGACAGTTTTAACTTTTGATACTGCATCTTAACAGGATTGCGATTGCTGTCATGGGTTGATGCAGTTACATTGAGTGATGCAGTTCGATTGTATTTGCAAGCTCAAACAGTCTAAGTATAACCAATGAAGATATGGGATGCAAGGAAAAGCATCCCATATTTTTTTCATTCAATTTAGAAGTAGTCTAATTAAAATATTATTTTTGTGCCTTAATTCATAAAACCTTAAACTATGCACAAAATAATCCGAATATCACTCATTGCCTTTACGGTTGCCTCACTGGCGCTATCCGGATGTTCCAAAACAGAAGATCCGACTCCGGCCACACCGGCCACGACACCCAATACCTCTCCGACCATTACCATGTCTGATGGTTATGGTGTACTTGCCGCCGTCCGTTCAGTATCTTTAACAACTGTAGCCGGAATGACCATCCCTGTTGAAGTGAATACGGCAGTTGCCGCTTTCTCGGTCGCTATGGGATCAGCCAGTTTCGCTGATGCCGGTGCGGTGACCCTGAATTCAAAGGGACTGACCAAATCGACAAACAATGCGTATGTTTATCAAAACCTAACTGACCCCATCTCCTTTAACTCACTGAACTGGAGTGTTTCAGGCTCCTCATCGGTTCCGGCCATTACTTATTCCGATGATCAGCCGATTCCTGTTTTTTCCGGGTTCGACGCATTACCGACAACCATCTCGAAGGCAACCGGTGTGACAATTTCTTTGGGAAGTGCCATCAGTAACGCCGATTCCGTTTATGTAACCATTACCGATTACAATAATCACCAGGTGTTGAAAAGGTTATCCGGAAATGCCGGCGAATGCACGGTAAGTTCAACCGAACTTTCCGGACTCACGGCCGGCCAGGGTATGGTGCAGGTTGTCCCCTGGAATTACAAGTCGGAAGATATCAGTGGTAAAAAATTCTATTTTGTCGTAGAATCAGCTTATACCAAACAAGGTATCACCATCAACTAATCTGTTCGTCAAACCCGGATATATTCCGGTTTTTTTTGAGAACCTGCCACCGTGCAGGTTTTTTTTATCAACTTAAATTCGTAGTTTTGTATTCATATTAGTCCAAGTGATTTATAATTAGTATTTTATACCCTAAAGCCATGAATTTCGAATTTACCGAAGAACAGATTATGATTCAGCAATCGGCCCGGGATTATGCCCAGCGCGAACTGATTAAAGACGTCCTTGAACGTGACGCCAAAGCCGAATTTCCAACTCATCATGTTAAGGCCCTTGCTGAACTGGGATTCCTTGGAATGTTAGTTGATGCCAGGTATGACGGCGGTGGAATGGACACCGTTTCCTATGTCCTCGCGATGGAAGAGATTTCAAAAATTGACAGTTCTGTATCTGTGATCATGTCGGTGAACAATTCGCTGGTATGTTACGGAATTGAGGCTTTTGGGACGGAGGAACAAAAACAGAAATGGCTCAGGCCATTGGCACGCGGCGAAAAGATCGGGGCTTTCCTGCTTTCTGAACCTGAAGCGGGCTCTGATGCTACTTCCCAACGCACCACTGCCATCGACAAAGGGGATCACTACCTGGTTAATGGGGTTAAAAACTGGATCACCAGCGGGAATTCAGCATCTACTTACGTGCTGATCGCGCAAACCCATCCTGAAAAAGGCCACAAGGGGATCAATGCTTTTGTAGTCGACCGTCATTCACCGGGAATCAGCCTGGGACCTCACGAGGATAAGATGGGCATGCGCAGCAGCGACACCCATTCCGTAATGTTCACCGATGTGATCGTTCCCAAGGAAAACCGGATCGGGGATGACGGGTTTGGTTTTAAATTTGCCATGAAGACCCTCGAGGGAGGCCGCATCGGCATTGCCGCACAGGCTCTTGGCATCGCCCAGGGTGCTCTTGATCGCGCCCTGCAATATTCCAAGGAACGTAAAACATTCGGCACCGAAATCATCAATCACCAGGCTATTGCATTTAAACTGGCCGAAATGCACACCCGCATCGAAGCGGCCCGTTACTTCTGTTTGAAATCGGCCTGGCTGAAGGACCAGGGAAAACCCTATGGAACGGCCAGTGCCATGGCCAAATACTGGGCCGCCGAAACAGCCATGTATGTTACCAGCGAAGCCGTGCAGATCCACGGCGGTTATGGTTACGTGAAGGAGTATCACGTGGAAAGGCTTATGCGTGAGGCAAAACTGACCCAGATTTATGAAGGGACCAGTGAAATACAGCTCATGATCATATCCAGGGCAATTGCAAACACATAATAATGAT
>CAZPWZ010000400.1:0-3078 GCA_964590675.1 uncultured Draconibacterium sp. | reverse complement strand
AAGGAAACGCAAAAGGCGAACCTTGCCCTGCTGGCCACGACCCTTATTTTCGGATTTGCATACAACATCGTCAAAAGCCTGATGCCTTCGATGCTGTCGCCCATGCAGCTGATCTTTATCCGGCTGCTTGGCGGGGTCATTGTTTTCTGGCTCTTTCAGCGGTTATTCGTACCGGAGAAGGTTGAACGGAAAGACCTGGTCATGCTGGCCGTTTGCGGGATGTTCGGGTTTGCGCTGAACCAGACGCTGTTTTACGAAGGGCTGAACCTGAGCACCCCTGTGGACGCCTCGCTCATTCATGTGCTCAATCCCATCCTCGTCATGGTATTCGCCAGCCTGATCCTGGGAGAAAAGGTCACCTGGAAAAAGGCCGGAGGCATCGCACTGGGCGCATCCGGGGTGCTGATCCTCATCCTGTACGGACGCCAGGTGAGTTTCAGCGGGAACCATGCGCTGGGGAACATCCTGATTTTCCTGAACATGGTTTTTTACGCCCTGTACCTGGTGCTGATCAAACCCCTGATCGGGAAGTACCACACCACCACCATCCTGAAATGGGTCTCCTTCTTCGGGTTTATCTTTATCCTCCCGCTGTCGGTCAAGCCGGCACTGGAGATCAGTTTCGCCGCCATCAGTCCGGCTGCCTGGCTCGGCATCATCTACATCATTTTCCTCAACACCTTTCTGGCCTACCTGCTGATCAATTTTGCGCTGAAAAGCGTGAGCGCCACTGTCGTAAGCTATTACAGCTACCTGCAGCCCTTTATTGCTTCCATTATGGCCGTCACCATCGGCCAGGGCAGCATCACCCTCCCGAAGATACTTGCCGCGCTGCTCATTTTTTCCGGGGTATACATTGTAAACCGCTCCAGCAGCAGTGATCCCAGGATTCCATCCAGGGAACAAAGATCGTAAGCCGCCTGAACCTCAGTGATAACAAGATTCCATCCAAGGAACAAAGATCATTCATCGCCTGAATCCCAGTGAATCCAAGATTTCATCCCAGGTACAAAGATCGTAAGCCGCCTGAAGCCCAGTGATCAAAAGATTCCATCCAAGGAACAAGGATCATGAGCCGCTTGAAACGCAGTGATCACAAGATTGCATCGCAGGAAAGAAATCGGGTATCAGAAAAGGTGCCTGAAGGGGAGCAGGATATATTCGAAGATCTTTTCGATAAGCGGACGGCGTTTCCATTCGAGGTAATCCAGCCCCTGTGAATTCCGTATGGTTTCGGCGACATGTTCGCGCAACTGCCGCAAAATGTCCGGGTCCGACCCGATCAGGGCGATCTCGTACTGGTAACGGAAACTGCGGAAATCAAAGTTGGCGCTCGAAATGGAAAAAATCTCATCGTCGATCATGAGCAATTTGGCGTGCAGGTTGTGCGGCAGGTAAAAGAGCAGTTTGATCCCGGCGTTATGCAGCAATCCCAGGTATTTGTTCCGCAGGATGTCGACCATGCGCATGTCGGAATGCTTCGGCATGATTACCTGTACGCGGACCCCGCGCTTTCCGGCATCCATCATGGCTTTACGCAATAAAAAACCGGGAAGGAAGTAGGGCGTTTCAATGACGACCGAACTTTTTGCCTGTTTGATCAGCTGGGTATAGCGCTTCCTGAGCCGCTGGAACTGGATGGAGGGCACATCGCGGATGATTTCAAAATTACCCCACCTGATCTTCCGGGTGAAGGTAACCTTGTTCGTAATGATGAAGGGGTTGAATGCATTGAAATTTTCGAGGAACACCTTCTTGAACGACAGGGCTATCGCTCCCTCCATGCGCAGGCAGAGTTCGCGCCAGTTGAGGTTGTAGCCTGTGATGTTGGCCGATCCGATATAGCTGATGCGGTCGTCGATAACCAGTATTTTCCGGTGATCGCGCCGGTGACCGCGGGTAAAGATGTCGCTGTTGATCTTGATCTTTTCAAAAAATTTCACCTCGCCGCCGTAGCTGATAAGGTCGGTGAAAAAGTGCTCCGAAACCGGTCCCTTCCCCCATGAATCGATCAGGATCTTCACCTTGGTCCCTTCCTGGGATTTTTTCGTGAGTGCATCACGAAAGCGGATTCCCATATGATCATTGGCAAATTTATAGGTTTCCAGGTATATATAGTCCTTCGCCTGCGCAATATCGTTGAGCATCAGGTTATAATACTGCAGCGTGTCGTCAATGATCCGGTAATCCATTGGAAGTAAGATTCAGCATAATCATTATCAACGATAGGGTGTTGTAATTATTTCCTCTTCAAAATTATAAAAAATGCACCGAATCCGGTTCGCTTTTATCGCAGATTTGGATAAATTTTGTGTAAGTTTGCTTAAAATAGCTTTTATGATCAAATCAATGACCGGTTACGGCAAGTCTGTGGCCGATATCACAGGCCGCAGGCTGACCGTCGAAATCAAGACGCTGAACAGCAAGCAGCTTGATTTAAACCTCAAGATACCAGGGTATTTCCGTGAAAAGGAATGGGAGGTAAGGGCGCTGCTCACCCAGCAGCTGGAACGCGGGAAAATTGATTTTTACATCGGCACCGAAGTGACGGGTGAAATGCTGAGCTACTCCATCAACCATGCACTGGCCAAAAGGTATTGTGATGAGTTGAAGTCGTTGTCGGGCGAGCTCCAGGAAAAATCGCCGGCCGACCTGTTGTCGCTGGTTTTACACATGCCGGATGTCATGCAAACCAGCCGTGATGAGATCAACGACGCGGACTGGGGCATTATCTCCGGCGCCATTTCTGAGACCATCGGGCAGGTGAATGAGTTCAGGATCAGCGAAGGGAAGGTGCTTGAAGATGACATGCTGAAGCGGGTGCATACCATCCTGGACCTGCTCGACGCCATTGTCCCCTATGAGAAGAGCCGGATCAGCGAGCTCAAGGAGCGGTTGCTGCGCGATTTTGCCAAATTTTCGGGCGATTTCAACGGCATGGCCCCCGATCAGAACCGGTTTGAGCAGGATATCATCTATTATCTTGAAAAACTCGACATCACCGAGGAGAAGGTGCGCCTGCTGAAGCACTGCCAGTATTTCCTGGAAACCCTCCAGGATCCGGGCGCCCAGGGGAAA
>CAZPWZ010000399.1:0-3082 GCA_964590675.1 uncultured Draconibacterium sp. | reverse complement strand
GGCCCATCCTTGCATCCATCATTCTGCTGGTCATATTCCTGATCCCCCACAGCGTGCTTGGTTCCGAAATCGACTTCACCAAGGAGCAACAAACCGAAGCGACAAAGTAATTCAACCTGTGGGCGCGAACATCCATTTGTTGTAAATGGTCCTGGCTGCAGCGTAATTCAAAGTGTCACCATCTAACCATATGCTATGGTAATAACCTACATCATCATCTTTGTTACGGCGGTTGTTTCAATTTTTGCGCTGAACAACGAAAATCTTTTTGCAAAACTGAAGTTCAACGCCTACGATGCCAAGCACAGCAACCACTGGTACCGCTTCTTCACCTATGGATTTGTGCATGCAGGGTATGTCCACCTGTTTATCAACATGCTGGTTCTCTATTCGTTTGGTGTAATTGTTGAGACCTACTTCCAATTCTACTTCCCCGGGAAGTCCAGTTTTTATTACATCCTTCTTTACATCGGGGGCCTTATCCTGGCCATCATCCCCTCATTCGGGAAACATAAAAACGACGTGTTTTACAATGCAGTAGGAGCATCGGGGGCAGTGGCAGCGGTGGTTTTTGCAAGCATCATACTTTATCCCACGGGAAAGATATTTCTTTTCTTCATTCCGGTTCCCATCCCGGCCCCCATCTTCGGGATATTTTATGTAGCTTACGAATATTACATGGCGAAAAGAGGCGGTGACAATATCGGGCATGATGCCCATTTATGGGGCGCCATTTTCGGCGTGGTATTTACGCTGGCACTGAAACCGGGACTGGCGTTGATTTTCCTGCAGCAGCTCGGATTGAATTAACGTCACGGTTTCTTCAGGCAGATCCTGGCATCAACTGCCACCACCCTGTCGGCTTTGCCGAGCAAAGGGTTGAAATCAAGCTCAACGATCTCGGGGGCTGCATTCAGTAAGGCAGAGAGGCGAAGGATCACATCGGCAAACAGTTCCTCATTCACACCCTCCTGTCCGCGGACACCCCTGATAATCCTGTAACTTTTCAGGCCGCGTATCATGGCAAGCGATTCATCTTTTGATACCGGTGATAATCCTGCTGCCACATCCTTAAATACTTCGATGAAAATCCCCCCCATCCCGCAAAGGATCAGGTGTCCGAATTTTGGCTCGAACTTGGCCCCGATGAAGAGTTCCACCCCCGAAAGCATAGGCTGGATGAGAATGGCGGTGGTATCCTTTATTACAATAATGCGGTTAAACTCACGGGCAACACCCTCAGCATCCTTCACATTCAGCACCACCCCGCCCACGTCCGATTTGTGTACAGGACCAACAACCTTCATGACCACCGGAAATCCCAGTTGTGACGCCGATTTTACCGCATCATCAACCGTGGTGACCACCGCCTCGCCGGCTCTTGGAATCCCGCTGGCATCCATCAGGCCCTGGATCGCAGCAGGCGAAATATACCCATCAGATGAAAGGTCAATGATCTCCCTGATCTTTTTATGGTCGACCACCGGCAGCCCAGGCTCGTCGGGAGCCGGCTTTGGCGTATGGTATACCCGCGCCAGGGCATTGCCGAACTGAACCTCGTCGGAAAAAAACGCATTTCCTTTGCCGGTGAATTCCTTTACCTCCATGTGCGCCGTGAGTCCCGAAGGTAAAATGGGGTAGACCGGTTTGCGGGAAGATCTCATGCGCTGGTCGAGCAAGTCATACACGTCAAACACCGGGGTTAGCCCGGGTGTCCCGAAAATGACTGCCATTCCGTCGATTTCATCGAACTGCTGATCTGTGTAATCGATGATGGTCCCTAATTGCTGTGCGGTGCCGGTTGCCAGGAAATCGATGGGGTTGGCAACGGAAGAGCCGGGAAATAGTTGTGCCAGGAGTTCCCGGGCGGCAGGACCATCAATATGAGGCACCTGCATGCCTGCATTCGACAAGGCGTCGGTCAGCATCACTGCCGGACCGCCTGCGTGCGTTATTATGGCAATATTTTCGCCCCTGAGTTCAGGAAAGGTGAAAACGGAGGCAACGCTGATCAGGTCTTCCCGTCCATAGCAACGCACAATGCCTGCCTTCCGGAACAGCGCATCCACCGCCACATCGGGACTCGCCAGGGCGCCGGTGTGTGATGAGGCCGCCCGGCTGCCGGCTTCAGACGATCCGGCCTTAACGGCTGCAATCTTACAACCTTTCCTGATCAGTGATGCGGCATGCTTCAGCAACATCTGCGGCTTTGAAATGGTTTCAATATACAAAAGCTTCACCCTCGAACTTGTGATGGGATCGAAACTCTCGTCCAGGTGTGCCAGTATCTCCTCAACACCAAGTTGTGCGCTGTTGCCCACCGAAAAAACCTGCGAAAAGGTAAGTCCCTTGGGGATGCCTGCCTCCATTATAAAAACGGCTGTAGCTCCTGAACCGGAGATAAAATCGCATCCTTTGGGATTAAGGGTCGGGATGGGCTGCGTAAAAACACCATGATAGGCAGGTGTGAGCACCCCGATGCAGTTGGGACCGATCAGGGAACCATCCACCGCATTGATGGTATCAACAATTTCCCGCTCAAGGTCACGTCCTTCATTGCTTTCCTCGCTGAACCCGGCGGATAAAATGATAAATCCCCGGGTTTCCTTTGTATTTGCCAACAGTTCGACGGTGGCCGGGATGTACTTTGCCGCGATGGCAATAATGGCTAGATCAACACAAGGCAGCATGGCCGGATCGTGAAAGCTCCGTATACCCTGAACTTCGACCTCCTTCAGGTTCGTCACATAAAGTTTTCCTCTGAATTTACCGTCGATGAGGTTACGGAGAACAGCGCCTCCCGGTTTCTGTACATCGTTGGAACCACCAATAACAACAATACTTTTGGGGTTCAGCAGTGCCTGGTTGATCATACTGGTTATTTTCAGGCAAAAATATCAAAATTATCCGGAGCAGGGAAGGAATTGCGATTTTAGATTTAAGATAAGCGTATCAATCAACCAGTTTCTGCCAGACTAAAAAACAACATAAATGCTGCCTGATAAAGCACTTAACTTTTATTATTACTTTTTACGTTTAAACCATTTTAATGACAATTTATCCCTTTTTTCCTCCGATTTAT
>CAZPWZ010000398.1:0-3084 GCA_964590675.1 uncultured Draconibacterium sp. | reverse complement strand
CGAAATCGCTGTATGTAAGGGGCACCGGGTGAAAATGCTTTACCTTGACGCCATCGTTTGAAAGTACGCCTATTACAGGATACGGAGAACCATTGGGTTGCACGGACACGTACTTTGTAAAGAGGATATCCCAGCTTGCCTTGGGAGGCTGAAATCCAATTGGTTCGTTCGTCTGCAGCGAATATCCGTAGAAGTCAGTTGCAACCTGTGCATTCAGATCCTGGGTGATGATTTGTTCACCGGATCCGTCCAGGCTGGCATATTTGAAAATATAAATATTGGCAGCAGATAATTTTTTTACGATCCAGAGTTTTTTAAAGCTGCCATCGCGCAGTTTGATCACAAAAATTGAATCACCGGTCAGGTTATGGGTGACATCATTGTATTTGCCCCAGCCATAATCGGGATGGCCAGTAGCATTGCGCGAAAAAGCTCCGTTTTCCCAATCAGTCGGGTCATTGAACATCTGTGTCCAGGTTGAAAGTCCATTGGTATCGAGGGTTGCCCAACCTGTTGTATCTGCCTTTGGATAGGTAAAGAGCACAACACCGGCTCCGTCGTTGGTTAATATCGAAGAGCTCATTTTCATGGTCCGGAATGCAATATCCCAGGTAGCCCGTGGCTGACTCAGTATAAGTCCGCCGGCCATGTTGTAATATGCCTCGTTTGCATATCCTGCCGACATCACGATCGAGTCAGGCGTCATGGCTCCCTGGGCCTTCAGGGTAATATTATTCAGGGAAACAGCAAGAAACGAAAGCGCTACAAATAAAAAAGCAGAGATTTTTTTCATATTGAAAATTTTGGTTGTTTGGGTTATATCGTGATTTGATGAACAGGCAAACATGCAATCGGGCAAACAAATGACTGGGAAAATGGATTATTGGATAAAATGTCCCGTGAAACCGGGAACCATCAATGAGGTAAAACGAAGAGCTGTTACAAATTTATCAACAACCGGGTTGAGGCAGTGCAATGAACATACAGGTTCAAAATCACTTCAACTCTTCAGTTTACAAGATGATATTCAGGAAATTGGCGGGCCGCGAAGACCGGACGGAGATACCCGGCGAGAGGCAGGGACATCATTGGAAAGATCGCAGGTAATTACGGAACAAGGTCCGAATTGCGGTTGGTTGACTTCAATGCCAAAGTCACAAGCCTCGCCTGAAAAATCTTTCTGAATTTGTTGGTTGTCTTTGGTGAATTTCGAGAAGGACAATGCTTTCGAAAGATGATCAACATCACGCTTATAGCCAACAAAATTGGGGATGAGTGGTTTTCCCCAAATTTTATACTGATGGAAATTAATGAGTGATCCGAAGCAGATAATAGCCACTGCCATTGCCTGGAAGCAAAGGAGGAAAATTATACTATTTCGGCGGTTACGGATCATCAACTGATAATTGATTAACAGATGGCAAAAATACAAATAATTTCAAACCATGGATATTAATGTCAGTTTTTTGAGGATATTTTTTTAACATCCTGTTGATAACCATCATTAACAGGTCAGCCACAAGCGGTTATCCAAGGTATGACTTTAACAGCTTACTCCTGGAAGAGTGTTTTAGCCTGCGGAGCGCCTTTTCCTTGATCTGCCTGACCCGCTCGCGCGTAAGGTCAAACTTCGACCCGATCTCATCCAGGGTGTAGCTGTGCGGCACGCCGATACCATAAAACATGTTGATGATGTCCCTTTCCTTTTCTGCAAGTGTCGATAATGATCGCTGAATCTCCATTGCCAGTGATTCGCGTATAAGGTTTTCATCTGTACCCAGCGAATCTTCATTGACGAACACATCAACCAGCTTGGTCTCCTCATCCTGGTCGATGGGTGCATCCATGGAAACAATACGGCTCGACATGCGGATGGTTTCGGCAACTTTCGACTCCGGTATCTCCAATTCAATGGCCAGTTCATCGTTTGAAGGAAGCCTTTCAAATCGCTGTTCAAGCTTAATGGAGGCCTTCGACATTTTGCTCAGCGAACCTACCTGGTTGAGAGGCAGTCGTACGATCCGCGACTGTTCAGCAAGAGCCTGGAGAATGGATTGCCTGATCCACCAAACGGCATAGGAGATGAACTTGAATCCCCTGGTTTCATCGAAGCGGCGTGCCGCTTTAATCAGCCCTACATTACCTTCATTGATCAGGTCGGGCAGGCTGAGCCCCTGGTTTTGATATTGTTTGGCCACTGAAACCACAAACCTCAGGTTTGCCTTGCAAAGTTTTTCAAGGGCAGCCTCGTCGCCAAGCTTGATGCGTTGTGCCAGTTGCACCTCCTCATCAGCCGTGATCAGTGATTCCCTTCCGATATCGGCAAGGTACCTGTCGAGCGATGCAGTTTCGCGGTTGGTGATCGATTTCGAAATTTTTAATTGTCTCATAGTCCGATTCCATAATAGGCCCTTAAACCGTTCGGGTAAACGCCTTCAATCAGCACGCCACCCTGGCGGTTAGCCAGCGCCTCTTGTAAATCCTGGGTTGTACGCATGGGTTTGCGATCAACTGAAAGTATAATGAAGCCCGCACTGATACCGGAACTTTTAAGTTTGCCGTTTCCCAGCGCGGTAATCTTAAAGCCATAATCAATATTGAATTTGGCTTTTTCATTGGAAGTTAACACCTGGAATGTCGCTCCATGCATGATCAGCTTGTCATCCTTAACCAGGGCCTTTTGCGATTCCTCGCCCTGCATGGTCAGGGCCATTTCATATTCCTTCCCCGACCGGCTAATCACCATATTGACCTTATCCCCGGGATTTTTCTGCCCGATCATCTCCATAAGTTCAGCCTTTCCATTCACAGGCTGCTGGTCGATCCGGATGATCACATCGCCGCTCTTTATCCCCGCTGCTTCAGCAGGACCACCTTCCACAACATCATCCACATAAATTCCCCTGAGATCGGAGAAACCCTTGTCCTTGGCAAACTGATCGTCAATCTCGCGGTAATAAACACCAAGATAGGCCCGCTGTATCTTTCCGAACTTCATGAAATCACCCACCACCTTTTTCACAATATTAACCCGTCGACAGTGATCCGTGGAAAACGCGGCAATTATTTCACCCATGAATATAT
>CAZPWZ010000397.1:0-3089 GCA_964590675.1 uncultured Draconibacterium sp. | reverse complement strand
ATTCCTGGCTGCGCGCGAGCCATCGATAAACCTCTGCATTGGTTGCGGAGGATGAACTGCGACCTGTTCAACCGGCCACTTCGTCGATTTTAATATCAGGCGGGTACACACATTGATCAGGCGTGGCGAAACAAAACACCTGAAAGAGGAAATACAAAAATGCATGTTCTGCGGTAAATGCCAGTTGATTTGTCCGCGGGGCGTGAACCTGCGAAATGTGATCTTAACCATCAACCGGGCTTTAGAACAAATAGGATGATCAATTTTAACCTTTTTGTCCTTCCATTTTTCCTAGGGCTGATCTATGTGATCATTGCCATCGGAAAGAGCTGGTACCGCTGGATCAAAGCGCTGCCTGCGATTGACAAGGTTAAATTTGCGAACGGGATCCGGCATCCACGGTTAGTATTTTCCGCCTTGAAGGAGGTTTTCCTCGAAGGACTCATTCACCGGCGCATGTGGAAACGAAATCCCCTGCTAGGTTACATGCATATGAGCTTCGCGCTGGGCTGGTTCCTGCTCATCGTATTGGGCAATATCGAAAGCCGCTTCTATAGCGGAACACACTTGAATGCCCCCTATTACCCCATTTTCCTGAAGTTCTTTATCCATGACAAACTGGTTATCTTTTTCGAGGTCTATTCGGTCCCGGGATTTTTCAGGTTCCTCATGGATTTTTTACTCCTCTTTGTCTTAAGCGGATTGGTTCTGGCGCTTATTAAAAGGCAAAAATCAAGATGGTTCGGAATGAAGCGGACCACTGAATTCCAGCTGACCGATTTTATTTCACTGGCCTGCCTGTGGTTGATCTTCCCGGTACGGCTTTTAGCTGAAAGTTTCACCGCCGGGTACTATGGCAGCGGTGGCGGCTTCATGACGCAACCTTTGGGGGACCTGTTGATCAGTGTTTCGCCGTTTCCTGCTGATTTTATATCCTATACCTTCTGGTGGCTTTACTCGCTCACCCTGGGCATTTTTTTCATTACCCTCCCCTATTCAAGATACATGCATATTCCGACCGAAGTGCTGCTGATTTTTTTCCGGCATTTCGGCATTCAACCAAAAAAATGGTACTCCAGCTTCTCCGATATTGAGGTCCAGGCATGCTCAAGGTGCGGCGTATGCATCGATGTTTGCCAGATGAATGATGCCGGCATCACCGATTCCCAGGCCGTCTATTTTATCCGCAATGTGCGCGATAAGTATGTTCCAGAGGAGATTTCACGTAAATGCCTGGTTTGTGGTCGTTGCCAGGAGGCATGCCCGGTTGGGATCAGCGCTGATTCCCTGCGGCTCATTAAACGCAGGGAGCTGGTCGCAGGTCAGGCTTCCGATTTTTCCTACCTGAACATATTGACAGACATACGAAGCCAGGAACTCCCCACCCTGTCAGGGTCCTGTTATCCTGCGATCGTTCCCCAATCGCGGGAGGTGGAGGTCGTTTATTTTTCAGGCTGCATGTCGCACCTCACGCCATCTGTCATCCGGGCGATGAAGGGCATCCTCGACAGGGCAGGTGTTTCATTCATGCACCTCGACGAAGATCGAAGTGTTTGCTGCGGACGACCGCTCATGATCGCCGGCAAAGATCGCCAGGCACACGACCTGATCGAAACCAACAAGCAAATGATCCGGAATACAAAGGCCAAAATACTCGTTACATCCTGCCCTATCTGCTACAGGGTTTTCAGGGAAGATTACAACCTTCCCATCCGGATCATGCACCACACGCAGTATATCCTCGACCTGGTAAAAACAGGAAGAATACCATTACAGGGTTACTTCAGGAGGGTGGCATATCATGATCCATGCGACCTGGGAAGAGGTTCGGGGGTTTATGAGGCACCACGTGAATTGCTTGGGAAAATCGCAAACAGGGTGGCCGTGGCACAGGAGGCCGGCAATGCCATGTGTTGTGGCGGCAGCCTGGGAATGTTTGAAGCTTCACAGGATCAGCGCAATGCAATGACTGCCGGCGCACTCAATGTACTCCTTCAAGGGGCGCCGGATATGATCGCAACGGCATGCCCGTTATGCAAAAAAACTTTTGAAAAGCAATCCCCTGTTGAGGTAAAAGATATTGCTGAATTGGTTTTTGAAGCCCTGCCTAAGATTGCTTACTATAACGCTTCCGTTCAATCTCATCCAGTAAGATCTTACGCAGACGAATTGATTTAGGCGTAACTTCCACGTATTCATCACCTTTGATATACTCCATGGCCTCTTCCAGCGAAAATTTCGTAGCCGGATAAATCACGGCTTTATCATCGGATCCCGATGCCCGGACATTGGAGAGTTTCTTGGTCTTGTTCACATTGATCACGATATCATCGCTGCGGGTGCTTTCACCAATCACCTGTCCATTGTAAACATCTTCGAAAGGTTCAATAAAAAACTTACCCCGATCCTGCAGTTTATCAATGGCATAGGTAATTGCCAAGCCCGTGTACATTGAGATCAGCGAACCATTGTTACGGCCCTGCATGTCACCCTTCCAGGGCTGGTAGGACTTGAAGCGGTGCGCCATAACAGCCTCACCTTCAGTTGCTGTCAACACGGGATTGCGCAAGCCAATCAATCCGCGGGCAGGAATGTCAAATTCAAGGATAACCCGGTCGCGCTTGTGTTCCATATGGGTCATATCGCCTTTCCGGCGGCTTACCAGCTCGATGACCTTGCCGGCAAATGCCTCTGGAACCTGGACCTTCAGCAGTTCTACAGGTTCGCACTTAACTCCATCAACCTCTTTGGTCAGAATCTGGGGCTGTCCCAGCTGGAATTCATAACCTTCACGGCGCATGGTCTCCACAAGTATCGCCAGGTGAAGGATTCCCCGGCCGAATACCTGGAACCGGTCAGGAGAGTCCATCTCTTCGACCCTCAACGCCAGGTTCTTCTCCGTTTCCTTGAAAAGCCGCTCGCGGATATGCCTTGAGGTGACGAATGTCCCTTCCTTGCCGGCAAACGGTGAATTGTTGATCGTAAAAAGCATGCTCATGGTGGGTTCATCCACGCTGATCGGAGGCATCCCTTCGGGATTTTCAAAATCTGCGATCGTATCGCCGATGTCAAAATTTTCGGGACCCAGG
>CAZPWZ010000396.1:0-3108 GCA_964590675.1 uncultured Draconibacterium sp. | reverse complement strand
TTCAGGGAAGATGCCCACCCAAGATTCCTGTTCAGGAAGAAAATATCCGAAATTTCACCGGTAACCTGGCTGTTCTGCCTGGTCCAGGTGGCGCCACCATCCCTGGTATGCAGGATGATCCCCGAATCACCGCATACCCAGCCATACAAACTGTCGGTAAAACAGACTGATTTCAAATGCTGGATGGTCGGAACATCGATTTTTTCCCATGTCCCCTGGGCGGGTGAAACCAGGCTGATTAGTATCAGCAGGTTGAAGAACAGGATTTTTCGAACAGATTGTTTCATTAACGTATATTTTGCCATTTCCGGCATCTATCAATCACAAAGATAAAATAAATCCCGCAATCCTTAAAGCGATGTTACTTGTTATGGTTTTCATGTTTGGAAATACTATTTTTTTCTTAAATTAGCCTATTGGTTAACTCAGGTCTCATTTAAACTTCAAAGCCATGAAAAAAATTCAGTCAATTTTGTTTGCAGTACTTATCCTTGTAACAATTCAGGCCTGCAATAAGGATAAAGACGAGGAATCTGTCTCCCTTGGTGGAGACCAGTCACCCATGGGGCAAGTGGGAACAACTATTGGCACCAGCGATGGCTGGGTTCCTGGCGTCACGTCTTGTTCTGCAGTTGTTACAGCACTCCAGGACGGTGTTTCAGTTTATTCAGGCAGTGGCGTTGTGACCAATGATGCCATCAAAAATGTACTGTCAAACTATCCCCAGTTTGTCATCAAAGGAGATACAGTCAGCGTGAAAGATGTAAAAATTAAATCAACCACGGAAGGGATCGAAAGTGTTTATGGACTGCTCCCCGGAATAATAGTCAAATACAGTTCAGCAGTTGGCGACACCTACCCGATAGGCTCCACAGGCGATGTGCGGACCGTTGTGAGCAAGTCGACCACCGATGATTATTCTTATGGGTTTTTTCTCATCAAGGTGATGAAAATCGAAGAAAATGCCACCGCCCTCAAGAATGCAGGCATCTCAAAAATAACCTATTGGGCCAACCACAGATTTGGATTGGTCGGGATCGAATTTGCATTCGATGATGGCTCTACAGCCAAATTCCCGATTTATTGCAGTGAAGAAAACTGAGAGCGAACAGCCATTCATTCTTTGTTTTCATTTTCATTTATTAATTCCCAAGGATAATCTATTAGTTTGTTTATCTGCTTATGAGGTATTTGACTGTTTTTGGAGAAAAAAAAAGGATACCCGGTTACCCTCATCATAAGGATCTGATTTACCGGGTCAGGCAGTTTTTCGAAGTCAGGACGGTTTATTCTTTCATATCAGTAGATGGTAATTTCAGGATGCTGAAGGAGTTATGGCTGAACTGGAGATACGGCACCATCGCTCCAAAGCTTTTGATGATTGATCCCACAAGCGCCTGCAACTTAACATGCAAAGGTTGCTGGGCTGCCGATTACAAGAAGCAAAGTCACCTCTCACATGAAAAACTGGATGAGTTATTTACCGATGCAAAAAAAATCGGCGTACTTGAAATCCTATTCACAGGAGGTGAACCTCTTCTAAGGAAGTCGGATATACTTAAGCTTTGTGCCAGGCACAATAAACTCACTTTCGGGGCTTTCACCAACGGAACACTGATTGATGAAGCATTCGCCGACAATATGGCAAAACTTGGGAATCTGAATGTTTTCATCAGCATCGAAGGGTTCAGGGAAGAGACGGATTTTCGCCGCGGTGAGGGCATTTTTGACAAGGTAGTAGCTGCCATGGACATCCTGAAGTCAAGAGAGATCGGTTTTGGTTTTTCTGTGTGCTACCATGCCAGGAACTATCAGACCGTAGCGAGTGACGAATTTCTTGATTTTCTCAGGGAAAAGGGCGCATGGTTTGGGTGGATGTTTCTCTACATGCCCATTGGGAGGGACGCCGATGTATCGCTTTGCTGCACAGCAGATCAGCGGGCATATGTGAGACAAAAAATAAAGGATTATTCGGTCAGGCACGACTTCCCCATCATTGATTTTGCAAACAGCGGGCATAAGGCGTTTGGCTGTGTCTCATCCGCTGATGGATTTGCCCACATAAATGCTGAGGGCGACCTCGAGCCTTGTGCCTTTTTTCATTACTCCGATGCCAATATCCATAATATGACACTTGCCAGGGCGCTCCGGTCCCCATTGTTCAGGAAATTCAGGAAGCTGAAACCATTTTCTGACAACCCGCTGAAACCTTGCCCGATCATGGATGTTCCTGATGCGATGTTGAATATTTTACCCCTGGATGGCGTGCACTCCACTCATCTCGATCATCCGGAATCGCCTGAAGAACTCATGAATAAGACCAGGCCAGCGGCGGCACAATGGGAACCTGTTGCAGAAAAACTATACGATGAGATGCCCGCCGATGAAAAAAAACGATTCACCACCATGGTAAAAATTTTATCATTCTGGCATTCCATCCAGCCGCTTAAAGCAAAACAAGATCTGAAAAATTAACCTGTATGACCAATCCTGTGTTGCCATTCCGATACAAAATTATTGGGGTTTGCATGCTCTGCGCCGGGGTAATGCTAAGCATATTTTACGCGATGTTCGACTTCCGGATTACCCTGCCGGTTTTTGCAATATACTCATCATTCTTTGAAACAAAACTATTTACGATCATACAAACCAACATTGCAGATGAATTGATCCTGCTGATCCTGCTTTTGGGATTCATCTTTGTAAGTTTTTCCAGGGAACGGAATGAACGGCAAAACGACCGGATACTCAGGGCGGATGCTTTAAATTATGCTCTTATTTCCAATGCCGTTTTCCTGATAGTCGCCATTCTCTTCGTCTTCGGCCAGGGCTTTATCACCATCCTGATTCTGAATATGTTTTCAGTTTTTGTTTTCTACCTGTTCTATTTCTATCTCTTCAGATATAAAGAAAATAGCAAATCACTCTGAACCGGTCTGATAGGGCTCACAAAACGCTTTTCTCCAGTCATTGTGCGAAATATATTATGTTATTAAAATATATTATCTTACATTTGTAACGTAAATCATCTTACTGTTATAAAAGTAATGAACAATGATTAAAGATGTTTTAAAATCGATTTTGCTTTCACAGCAGGAATGGCTGATT
>CAZPWZ010000395.1:0-3114 GCA_964590675.1 uncultured Draconibacterium sp. | reverse complement strand
TCTTTTATTATCCGTTTATCGGCTGGACGATGTGGCTTAACCGGTACATCGCGCTCGACCGGGCCAAGGGGAGCAGTATGCGCAAAATGATGTCGGATGCAGCCGTAACGTTGAAAAAAGGAAATTCTGTCATGATATTTCCCGAAGGCACCCGCTCAAAAGACGGAAGTATACAGCCTTTTAAGACCGGGGCGTTCCACATCGCACTGAATAACCACACGCCGGTCTTGCCGATAGCCATCAAAGGTACATCCAGGGCCATCAGAAAAGGTGGTTTCCTGATCAATAAAAATTTTGATATCCAGGCAAAAGTCCTTGATCCGATCCCCTATGAGGTCATCCGGGAACTTGATTCAAAGCAGGTTGCTACATTGGTGCATGATCTGATCAGGAAGGCGCTGCAGCAGGCCTGATAATTTCGCGGTAATATGAATCCCTTTCAACAGGAAGCCGTTTGGCCCCGGTGATAAGCGATATCATTTGCGACACGGTCATAACCGGATTCTGATCTTCAGCGCCGGCGAGTGAATAAATCTGGGTTGAATCGTTGATGGTCCCATCCATATCATCCACGCCAAACGACAGTGAAATCTGCGCCAGTTTGCGTCCGACAGCGGGCCAATAGGCCTTCAGATGCGGAAAATTATCCAGGTAGATGCGGGCGACAGCGTACATTTTCATATCCTCCACCACGGATACTTCGGCAACATCTGACATCTCGTTGTTGCTGTTGCGGAATTTCAGCGGGATAAAGGCATTGAAACCGCCGGTGCGATCCTGGAGCCGGCGAAGCCGTTCAAGATGATCGATCCGGTGGGCGTACGATTCAAGATGCCCGTAAAGCATCGTAGCATTGGAAGGAATGCCCAGACGGTGTGCCGTTTCATGGATCTCAAGCCATTTTTCAGAGGTGGATTTCATTCCGCAGATATTTTTCCGGATTGCCGCATCAAAAATTTCGGCCCCGCCCCCGGGAATTGAATCGAGTCCGCATGATTTCAGGTATTCCAATCCCTCACGGATTTGCATGCCCGAACTGTCAATCATGTAATCCAGTTCCACCGCCGAATAGGCTTTCAAATGCAGCCCCGGGCGGATCGTTTTAATCTGTTTCAGCAACTCTCCATAGTAATGAATATAGCGGTCGGGATGAACTGCGCCGGTGATGTGCAATTCCGTAACATTATCATCCTGTGCCAAAACCTTCTCAATTATTTCATCAACGGTTAGTTCCCATTTCTCAGGACTAAAATGATGAGAATAAGAACAAAACCTGCACTTATTTACACAAATATTGGTCGGTTCAATATGAAAATTGCGGATGTAAAACGCTTTATTCCCGTTCCTGGCCTCGCGTACAAAATCGGCTAGAAGGCCGAGGAAACCCAACCCTCCCTGATTGAACAGAACTACTCCCTCATCCGGAGAAATTCGTTCCCGGTGAAGCACCTTCCGGGCAATTTCCGACAAGGCATCTGAAACACCGGTATATTGGATGATTGTTTGTATCTCCCTTTCCTGCATGAACTATTGTTTAATGATTTTCTTCACCACCTTCCGGTCTCCGTCTTGAATGATCACCATGTACATCCCGCTTCCCATTCCAGTCATGCTGATCTGTTCGTTCAGGCTTTGCTGTGATGTAAACACCTTTCTATACAACTGATTTCCAATCAGGTCACAAATAACCAACTCCATTTTTCCATCATCAGGCCGGGTAAACTCCACGTTTAACTGATCGATCACCGGGTTTGGATAAAGCCTGATCCATTCATCCTGCAGCGTTTCTTCAACTGAAACAGCCCAGCCATTCAGTTCCATTACGCCGGCATCGATCGGATCAAGCCACGGTTGCAGTCTCCGGCCGGGTTCAGTTCCGTTCTGATCCCAATGATAGGAAAACATGCCATAATAATCAGGCAAACCCAATGAGTTTGAATCGCACTTGGAGTCCCCGCCAGTGAGTGTTCCAAGGATCCTTCCAAAGGGATCATAAATCGGGGACCCGGAAGAACCGCCCTCCGTAACTGAATAACCGTGAACCGTTGCAGACCATGTAACCTGCCAGTGCGCCAGATTCGGATTTCCTGGATAGGACGTTGGCAGCAAGGGGGCGGTATAGGTCGATATTTTCTTTATATCGCCCTGCGGATGATGTATCCCGGTGCCTGATGGACTCGAGGTTCCTGCACGGCTCCATCCGTTGAAGTAGGCATTAAATGATTCAGGGATATCTTCATTGAGCAGCACCATGAAAAAATCGGATCCGGTCCATGCACTGCCGCCGCTGCGTGCAACAAGCGTCGCACCGGTCATCGACTTCAGGGGAGGTTCCTGGGATGGATTGGCGCAATCGGAACTTTCGTATTCGAAATAAAACTGCCACATGCTTAAATCAACTTCTGTAGCTGCATAGCCGCAATGATCGGCTGTCAGGATGTAAGGCGTTCCGTCATTCTTCGTGTTGTTAACCAGCGAACCGGAACACCAGGATGTGGAGGATCCCTTCTTTACTTCGATACGGGCTACGCTCCGTTTCTGCCGCGACCAGTGATCTCCCTCGCTGCAGTTGACATTGACCATGCATTTTCCGGCCGATCCAAAGCCGGTTTTAAGACTCGAATAGTTTGAAACACCGCGGTAAGCGTATGCCACCTCAAAGATATGCAGCAAAGGAAGCTGCGTACCATCAGGTGCATTGTATTCCACGGTCAGCTGGTCACCATAGATCAAACTGGTTGCAAAAGTCGATAATTCATTGTTGTTCTGTGATGTAAAAGCGCCTAACCATTGTGTTCGTGCAGGATTATACACAAATAGTTTTCCCCCGGCCGGAATCTGAAACTGGTCGAAGTACAGGGTCAGTGCCATTGCCCCGGGTGATGTTATGGTCAGCCGCCAGATGCTGGCGCCATCTGGTGACCTTACCCATGAACCGGCCGAATTGATATCCAGGTCAACCGGGATGTTCACGGCAAAACGATATGGAAGCGGTTTTTGTTCATCTTCCTGCTGCAATGCATCCAATGATGGCGGCATTACCGAAACCGGATTCCCTTCATCCGGGGGAATGGAAAGTGAAAAACTCAGTGGAATGCCACCCTTGTTAAGTTG
>CAZPWZ010000394.1:0-3119 GCA_964590675.1 uncultured Draconibacterium sp. | reverse complement strand
GTATTGCGTACTGATAATGCGCCTCAGGAAATCACCTGGGATGTGAAAAATTCACTTGGCGTTGCCGTTGCCAATGGAGGACCCTACACTGCTCCAAACACGATCAACCAGCTCAACATTACACTTCCCCAGGCCGACTGTTACACATTCACCATTTATGATGCCGGTGGAAACGGGATCTGTTGCACCAATGGCACCGGAGTCTACGAAATTTCATCTGCAGGCACCATTATCAAGCAGGGCGGACAGTTCGGGTATTCGGAATCAAGCGAATTCTGGATGGAGTCTCCCACATCGGTCGGAGAGGCAAGTTCCGGCAATCCTATGCAGGTATATCCCAACCCGATTGACGGGCAGGCCAAGGTATCATATTACCTGAACTCAAGCAGCACTGTAACACTTAATCTGTATACTGCCTTCGGACAACTGGTCAACACCCGTGCATTGGGAGCGCAGAATGCCGGCCAGCACAACACCATGATTGATGGCACTACCTTGAAACCCGGCGTGTACATACTTCAATTAAATACGGGAACCGGTGTCTATTCGAGAAAGGTTTCAGTTATCCGTTAATCAGATGTTGTAAGGAATCCTGATTTCCAGGGCACCAACACCATATTTGGCCATGGGGGCATCGAAGTACTCGATGCCCTCTTGTTTTTTCAGCAACTCGATAATATTGTTCCGCAGGATGCCATTTCCAACACCATGGATGAAGATGACCTTCCTGTAGTGCTGGGCAACTGCGCTATCGAGGCATTTGAGAAAGTAATTCTTCTGGAATTCCAGGATTTCAGATTTATCGAGATTCGCAGGATCGTCAACCAGTTCATGTATATGCAGATCTACGATGGCCTCTCCTGGCGAAACCTGGTATCTTGCAATCACCGGGTTCAACGTTCCTGCCGGTTGATCCTGGGTTGAAGGAAGGTTCGGCTGCTCTTTTTCTTCAGACTTGAAATGTCCGGTGAGGGACAACACTTTGACCACAATTCCCTTCTCACGGATAACGGAATGATCGCGGTAATTTCCCTCCTTATAAAACTTCTTCCCCTCAATTTTGAACTCCGAGTTAAAAGGAGGCAGCACAACCTGTGTTTGCTGCTTATGAAACAGGAACTGCATGTATCCTTCAGTCCAGTGCGACAACTGCTCGCGGTTGATCGTATCAAGAAGCAATTTCGAGTCAGGAAAAATACTGCCGTAATCAACCCCGTTGAAATGACCCAGCGGCGTTTTGCTGAAGATATTGTATAAAACATCGTAGGAACTGTTATTGATGAGGAAAACATCAATCTGACCCGTGATGAGCCACTTCTGGTCATGTGGAACAAATGCCAGAAAAATATCCTCCGATTTGCGGTCTGATACCAGGTGGGCCGGAAGATGACTCAACCGGTCATCATCCGGTTCTGCCACAGGTGCTTCTTCGTCAGGTACCACAATTTTGTAGTGGTCCTCAAAAAAACGCCCGGCAGGCTCATGCGGATCAATTTTAATCAGTTCACTCACCATGGTTGGTATTTCAAAACCATCCTCGATCAGGATACTGACCATCCGGCTATCGATTATTTTCGCCACAATCCCTCCGCCAGAAGTATTGAGGAATTTAACTTTATCACCGACTTTCAGGGTGCTCATAATTTGATATTAGTTTAATAATGTGGACAAGTGGACATGAGGACAAGGGTTGGGGAGAATCAGATCAACAGACTTAAAGTAGTTGAAAAACAGGACACTTGCTCCCTTGTCCACTCGTCTCCCAGCCACAAAGGTACTTGATATTTTGAGTCGTTAGGGTCATACCCTGCATATGAAAAATTCCGGTTGTTAAAATAATTAGTAAATTGCGCCCAGTATTAACCAAAAAAAAGTCATTATGAGGAGATTTACAACACTGCTGTTATTCTTATGTTTAGCAGCAACCACTGCATTTGGCGGTGGGTACCAGGTAGGCTTACACAGCATGCGAAATATCGGCATGGGGCTTATCGGAACATCACTCAGCTACGATGCCAGCAGTTTATTTTATAATCCGGGTGGCGCAGCTTTTGTAAATGATAAATGGAGTTTTTCAGGTGGGGTCAGTTTTTTAATGGCACGCACAACATTTCAGCCATTAAATGTAATGGGACAGGCGAACCTGGAACAACAGATCAACACCCCGCTTTATTTTTATGCAGCTTTCAAGCCTACAGCTAATCTCAGCGTTGGTCTGGCTATTAATACTCCCTACGGCAATGGCCTTTCATGGGGCGAAAAATGGCAGGGTCGTTACCTGATCCAGGACTTGAGTTTCAAGGCATTTACCTTTCAACCAACCATTTCCTATAAATTCAAGAATATTGTTGGCGTTGGCCTTGGGCTTGTATATGCCTATGGTAGTGTAGATATGAACAAAGCCATTCCCCTCCAGGGTGTTGATGGTGATGGCACATTGAACGTGAACGGGAGTACTGGTAATTTTGGATTCAATGCAGGTATCATGGTTCACCCGGACAAAGGTTGGAGCCTTGGCCTTTCCTATCGGTCCAAGATTGAAATGAGCGTAGATGGCGCCAATGCGACCTTTACCGTACCGCAATCACTCAGCACGAATTTCCCGGCCAACAACAAAGTGGATGTAATGCTTCCTTTGCCAGCCAACCTTGACTTTGGCGCATCATATGAATTCGGGAAGGAAAATCAATGGATGATAGGGTTAAACCTGTGTTATGTATTCTGGTCAACCTACGATTCATTGGTTTTCGATTTTGAGACCAAAACACCGGCTGTTAACCGCAGTGCCTCCCCCGCCCTTTATATTGACCAAATGATTGTGCGCCTTGGCGCTCAATATAAAATCAATGATCTGATTACCGCACGGATAGGTGGTTACTATGATCCAACCCCTGTGAGCAGCGCTTACCTGAATCCCCAAACCCCGAGCACGAACCAATACGGTATGACCTGTGGAATCTCCGTGTATCCAACCAAAGGCCTCAGCATTGATGCAGCATTCCTTTACATCAGGGGGACTGAAAGAAACGGCACTTATAGTCCTGACAATTTTGCCGGCACCTACAGTAATGCTGTTTACAGCCCCGGAATTGGTTTAACCTACAATTTTTAACTTTTAA
>CAZPWZ010000393.1:0-3126 GCA_964590675.1 uncultured Draconibacterium sp. | reverse complement strand
GCCGCCTGGATGATGAGATACCCGATGTTGATGAGGTTCCGCAATTCACAAAGCTTGGGTGTGAGAATCGATTTGCTGTAGAGATCTTCAGATTCGCGGTACAGCAGTTCGAGCCGGTCGAAAGCCCGCTGCAACCGGAGATTTGAACGAACAATGCCGACATAACTGCTCATGATGGCCTGAAGCTCTTTCAGCGATTGGGTGATCAGCACCATCTCTTCGTTGAGTACCATTCCTTCGGCATTCCAGTCGGGGATATCATGGCAGTGACTGATGTTACCAAACTGGCTGATGGCCTGTACGCTGGCCCGGTGGGAAAATACAAGGGATTCGAGCAGCGAGTTTGAAGCCAGCCGGTTGGCGCCATGCAGCCCGGTGGAGGAACATTCGCCGGAAGCAAAGAGGTTTACAATATTAGTACGTCCAAATTCATCCACTTTGATGCCTCCGCATGTGTAGTGGGCGGCGGGAACCACCGGGATCATATCCTTGCTGATGTCGATTCCAATAGAGAGACATTTGGCGTATATCGTCGGGAAGTGGTTGATCAGTTCATTTTTGTTAAGATGCCGGCAGTCGAGGTAGAGGTAGTCTTCTCCGCTTAATTTCAATTCATTATCAATGGCCCTGGCCACAATATCACGGGGCGCAAGTGAAAGCCGTGCATCATACTTATGCATGAATTCTTTCCCGTCGCGTGTCTTCAAAACAGCCCCAAAGCCGCGCATGGCCTCTGTAATCAGAAAGGCAGGTTTTTCTTCCGGGTGGTACAATGCGGTTGGATGGAACTGAACGAACTCCATGTTCTCCACAACGCCCTTGGCCCGGTAAACCATTGCAATTCCATCGCCGGTTGAAATAAGGGGATTCGTGGTATTGTTGTAAACATTTCCCGCCCCGCCTGTAGCAATCAGCGTGATTTTAGATAAAATGGTGTCTACCAGCCGTGTCCTGGGGTTCATAACAAAGGCGCCAAAGCAGGTGATATCCGGTGTACGGCTGTTCACCTCCACCCCAAGGTGGTGCTGGGTGATAATATCGATCGTGAAATGATTTTCCAGGATCTCAATGTTCGGATGTTTCTTAACCTGATCAAGCAGCTTGTTCTCAATTTCCCGGCCCGTGCTGTCCTTGTGATGCAGCACCCGGTATTCGGAGTGACCGCCCTCTTTTGCAAGGTCGTAACGCCCCGTGGTGGTTTTATCGAATTTGGTACCCCACTTTATCAGCTCTTTGATCCGCTCCGTCGACTCGGTGATGGTGAGTCTCACCACGTTTTCATTGCAAAGGCCGTCACCCGCTATTATGGTATCCTGGATATGTTTTTCAAATGAATCGGGGGTGTACATTACTGCCGCGATGCCACCCTGGGCCCAGCTCGTGGCGGTATCAGCCATGCCCGATTTTGTAACGATACAAACCTTGCCATATTTGGCCACCTTGATGGCGAATGTGAGGCCGGCTATGCCTGAACCGATAACCAGGAAATCAACATGTTTTCTCATGGCGTTATTTTACAGATCAAGCAGCAATTTGATGGGATCCATCCCTTCAGTCAGCATTTTTGCCGGGTCTTCGATCAATTCCTTGACCCTGACAAGGAAACTAACCGATTCGCGCCCGTCAATCACACGGTGATCATAGGAAAGCGCAACATACATCATGGGTGCTATAACCACCTGACCATTGACGGCAATCGGGCGATCCTGTATTTTGTGCATCCCCAGGATGGCGCTTTGTGGCGGATTCAGGATCGGAGTAGACATCAGGGATCCGAAAACACCGCCGTTGGTGATGGTGAAAGTGCCGCCTTTCATGTCGTCGATCGAAATTTTGTTGTCACGTGCTTTCCCTGCAAGTTCTTTGATCCTGAGTTCTATTTCTGCCATGCTCATCGACTCTGCATTGCGCAAAACCGGAACTACCAGGCCTTTAGGGGCACTTACGGCAATGCCGATATCCACGTACCGCGGTGTTACCAGTTCATCGCCATCAATCATGGAGTTGACTTGCGGGAACTCCTTGAGCGCAATGGTCACAGCTTTTGTGAAAATTGACATGAGACCGAATCCAACACCGTATTTTTCCTTAAAGGAATCGTTGTATTTTTCCTTTATTTTCAGCGCAGACTGCATGTTGATCTCGTTGAATGTGGTCAGCATGGCTGTCTGATTCTTTACGGAGACAAGCCGTTCGGCCAGTTTCAATCGCAGGGTGGTCATTTTTTTCCGATCCTCATCCCTGGTTCCGGTAAATGCAACGGTTGCACCCTCCTTTTTCCTGCTGATAAACAGTTCAATGTCCTTCCGCGTGATCCTTTTTCCGGGAAAAGCAGTTGTGAGATCCAGGGAATTCACCTTCTTTTCATCCATGATCTTGCGGGCGAGGGGGGAGGCGTGCAATTGAGCAGGCTGACTGGTGATCAACCCGGGTTGCGGACTGGTGACCGGCTGATCGGGTATACTTGGCGCCGGAGCGGGAGGTTTTACAGGTGTGACAATCGGCTCAATTTGGTTTTTCTTAGTATTCGGGGCCTGGCCAACCGCCTCTTCGATGACTGCGATGACAGCTCCGACTGCAACAGTATCTCCTTCCTGTGCCTTGATATTAATAATGCCAGCTTCGGGGCTGGTGACTGGAAATGAGGCTTTGTCGGAGTCGATCTCAACGATTTCCTGGTCTTTATCGACTTGATCACCATCGGCAACCAGCCATTTGGCGAGTTGCACCTGGGTAATGGATTCACCAGGACTGGGAACTTTAATTTCAATTGCCATCAGCTGATATTTAGATAAGATATAAGCTTTGAATAAATTTAACTTTTGAATTCGGAGATGACAAGTTTTAACTCATCAAAATCCTGCGCAAAATTACGACGAATGATTTATAATCTATCCTCTTTAAGATGCCTTTTGTGATCAGGTATGTTAATTACCAGGATCCAGGCATGTGTCAACCCACTTTGCTCACACTTGCTGCTGTCGAAACATCATTTATTAAATGATCTGGTTTTCATGCTCTGCGCAATGCAGACGACATGAACCGTTAGCATGTTCGCAGGTGCATTTTCCCAGCGCTTTTTCAACGATCAGTTTTTGCTGGATCTTATGCAGCCGCGATGAACCG
>CAZPWZ010000392.1:0-3129 GCA_964590675.1 uncultured Draconibacterium sp. | reverse complement strand
CAACAACGACTTTTTATAAAATGCCGCTGCAGTTGCTGGTAACCTTCAGTAACGACTCGGATACGCTCATCCAGGTTATGAATGATGTCAACAACCAGGAGTTCGGCTTTAATTTTTCAAAGAAACCGGTTGATTTGAAATTTGATCCCAACAGGAATATACTGATGAAGCAGGCATCGACAATCTATGGAATAAAAAAACCAGGCGGTGTGTCCGGTTTTACCCTTGATCAGAATGCACCAAACCCTTTCAGCAATTCAACTTCTGTGTCATACAGCGTCCCTTTTTCAGAAAAGGTTAAAATATCCGTTTACGATAGCAGCGGCAATATGATGGAAAGTCCTGTAAACAAAATACATGCACCCGGATTATATCGTTTTGAATGGACACCGCTCAACGCCGCACCAGGCATCTACTATTTGAGGCTGGATGCCGGAAAGTTCCATGAGACCAAGAAAATGATCATGATAAAATGACCTTACTTTGAATAATTCAGGTTTAAAGGATTTTTAACCTTTTCCTTGAGGAGGGCGAGCTCCTTGATCTCCTTCATTTCATCGATATAATGAAACCGCAGGCCCTTCACATAGTCGGCTTTGATCTCTTCAATATCCTTCTGATTTTCTTTCGATAAGATGATATCCCTGAGGTTTGCCCGACGGGCTGCAAGCATCTTTTCCTTGATGCCTCCTACCGGAAGCACCTTACCGCGCAGGGTTATTTCGCCGGTCATAGCCAGCCGCTCACGAACCTTGTATTGGGTAAAGGCTGATGCCAGGGCCGTGAACATGGTAATGCCGGCTGATGGTCCGTCCTTGGGCGTTGCTCCTTCCGGGACGTGAATATGGACGTTCCAGTGCTGGAATGCACCGGGATCGATGCCGAAATCGTCGGAATGTGCTTTCAGGTAAGCCAGTGCAATGGATGCCGATTCTTTCATTACGTCACCCAGGTTCCCGGTAAGGGTAAGATCCCCCTTGCCCCTGCTCAGGCTTACTTCAACAAAGAGGATTTCACCACCTGCCATTGTCCAGGCCAGCCCGGTAACAACGCCGGCAACATCATTGGATATGTACTTATCAACCTGAAAAATGGGGATTCCCATGATCTTTTTCAGGTCGGCTTCATTCAGTTTCTTGCTGAATTCCTCCTCTGAAACTATTGATTTCACCCTGTTCCGGATGATCTTTGCGAGGTTCTTTTCGAGGGTGCGAACTCCTGATTCGCGGGTATAATCTTCGATGATCTTCTTAATCATCTCCTTGCTGAACTGGATCTGGTTCTTTTTTATCCCATGTTCCTGGAGTTGCTTGGGCAACAGGTGCCTCGTTGCGATTTCAACTTTTTCCTCCATCAGGTACCCCGGGATATCGATTATTTCCATCCTGTCGCGCAAAGCCGGATGTATCGTGCTGAGCGTATTGGCCGTGGCAATGAACATGATCCTGGAAAGATCGTAATCAATTTCAAGATAGTTGTCATAAAAAGCAACATTCTGCTCCGGGTCAAGCACTTCGAGCAGAGCTGCCTGCGGGTCGCCATTGATATTCATGCCCATTACCTTATCGATTTCATCCAAAACGAAAACCGGATTGGAGGATTTCACCTTTTTCAGGCTTTGAAGTATGCGTCCGGGCATAGCGCCGATATAGGTCTTTCTGTGTACGCGAAGCTCCGATTCATCGCGCAGGACACCCAGCGACATCCGGGTATACTTCCGGCCCAGGGCGCGTGCAATGCTTTTTCCAAGGGAGGTTTTACCTACTCCCGGGGGGCCGACAAGGCAAAGTATGGGTGACTTTAAATCACGTTTAAGCTTGATTACGGCCAGATGTTCTATGATCCGTTCCTTGACCTTTTCCAGGCCAAAATGATCCTCATCAAGTACCTTCCGGGCATGGTGCAGATCAAGGTTGTCCGTCGAATATTCACCCCAGGGCAACTGGACAAGGGTTTCGAGGTAGTTGGTCTGGATGGAGTACTCAGCAGCCATCGGATGCATCCGCTGCAGTTTATTCATCTCTTTTTCAAAAACTTCAGCAACCTCCTTCGACCATTTTTTATCTTTTGCCTGCTCGCGCAAAGCATTGATCTCTTGTCCATTAGGAGTTCCACCCAGCTCTTCCTGAATGGTTTTCAACTGTTGATTGAGCAGGAAATCGCGTTGCTGTTTATCTAAATCGGTCTTTACCTTGTTCTGGATCTGCTGCTTTAAATCGGCAACCTGCAATTCTTTGGTGAGCAAGGTCAGCACCCTGTGCGCGCATTCGGTAAGGTCTGCAATTTCGAGGAGGTTCTGCTTTTCGTTGAGATCAATGTTCAGGTTTGATGATATAAAGTGAACCAGGAACGAAGGGGATTCGATATTTTTAATGGCAAATGCCGCCTCGGATGGAAGATTGGGAGATTTTGTGATGATCTGGATGGCCATATCTTTCAGTGAGGCTATCAACGCGCTAAATTCTCCGTTGTCGCTGGGAATATTGACCGGCGCTTCAAATGCGGTGACCCTGGCAGTAATATAGGGTTCCGACTGGATGAGCTCGCTGATTGCAAATCGCCTTTTACCCTGGATGATGGCTGTATTGCTCCCGTCGGGCATTTGCAATATCTTGATGATGTAGGCAACGGTGCCTACTTTATTGAGATCCTCAAATTCGGGATCCTCGATGCTTGCATCTTTTTGTGCAACCACACCAATTATCCGGCTTCCTTTGTAAAATTCACGGATCAGCTTAATGGACTTATCCCGGCCGACGGTTATTGGAATGACAACACCAGGAAACAGTGTCGTATTCCTTAATGGCAGGATCGGAAGCACCTCCGGCACATCCTCCGTGTTCATCGCCTCTTCATCCTCAGACGAGAGTAAGGGTATGAACTCGGTTTCCGAATCAATTAAATCTGAAAACATCAACGCGTCATGCTCCATCAGGTTTTCCATATATTAAAAGTCAAAATGTCACAAACCCGGTAACATCACCGGGGGTGCATTACTGACAATTTATGTGCCAAGAAATTATTACCGGTAGATTAAAGGTATTTATTTTTGAGGGTAAGATTGTAAACACTTGTCAGCAGATCACGTTCAATCTCGTCAAAATTGCGTCGCCGGCGCTTGAAAACAAT
>CAZPWZ010000391.1:0-3130 GCA_964590675.1 uncultured Draconibacterium sp. | reverse complement strand
CAAAAGCAGCCCGACGCTTGAAGAGATTGGCTTCCCATGTTATTCCCTCAGGATCGAGGATGACTGCAAACTGGTAACGCCCAATGGTGTTAACGCCGTGACTGTGGTGGGAGATGATATTTTTTCGCGCGCACTGTGCTTCATCCGGAAGAATGAGGAGGCCCCGCTTGAAACCCTTGTTGAAGTTCACTTGCTTGAAGCCTACGGGAGCATAGAAGGAGAAAGAGCGACACTGCTTTTTCATAAAAGAATCAGGGAAGAGCGCCTGATCAGCACTTCCGATGATTTAAAAAAACAATTAACCATTGACCGCAACCAGGTTGACGAACTGATATTCTGATGCCGAGCCCCACAAACAACCCGATGAAAATCACATTCCTTGGAACGGGAACCTCGATTGGAGTGCCGGTAATCACATGTGATTGCCCTGTATGCGTGTCGACTGATGAACGCGACAAGCGTATGCGTACATCGGCGATGATCGAGGTAAACGGATTCACATTCGTGATTGATTGCGGACCAGATTTCCGCCAGCAAATGCTGCGCCAGGCTGTTGCAAACCTCGATGCCGTGATCTTCACCCACGAACACCGCGATCATATTGCAGGTCTCGACGATGTAAGGGCATTTAACTATGTTCTTAACAAAAAGATAGATATTTACGGGACACCCCAGGTGATGGAAGCCATCCGCATTGAATTTCCCTATATTTTTTCGGAATCAAGATATTTCGGAGCTCCGCAGCTGACCACACATCCGATCGACGACAAGCCATTCACGATCAAAGGTATTGAATTTATCCCCATCCAGGTTTTGCACGAGAAGCTGCCTGTGACAGGTTTCAGGATCGGCGACTTTACCTATATCACCGATGCCAGTTATATAAGTGAGGCGGAACTGGAAAAGATCAAAGGTTCACGGGTCATCGTATTAAATGCACTTCGTAATTCCAAGCATGTTTCCCATTTTTCGGTTGGTGAAGCAGTGGATATTCTTAAAAAACTGAAGCCTGAAGCAGCATTCCTGACCCACCTGAGTCACTTTGTAGGTTTG
This sequence comes from uncultured Draconibacterium sp., assembly GCA_964590675.1. Classification (GTDB taxonomy): domain Bacteria; phylum Bacteroidota; class Bacteroidia; order Bacteroidales; family FEN-979; genus CAIVAT01. The sequence continues at coordinate 2,077 of CAZPWZ010000391.1, read as the reverse complement.
CATGAGGAGGTTAACAAGAAACTGCCGGATTTCATACAACTGGCATATGACGGCCTGGAGATAGTGGTTTAGAAAATCGGGACAGGGGACGAAATGTCGGGACACGGAACGCGGGACACGGGACGAAAAATCGGGACACGGGACACGGGACGAAAGATTACGATGATTTTGAATGGAAAATCAACTATGCAGATTGATATTATAACATTATTTCCGGAGATGTTTGAGGGCGCTTTCAGCTATTCGATCCTGAAGCGGGCACAGACCAAAGGACATGTTGTCATCAGGTTGCATAACCTCAGGGACTGGTCATTCAATAAACATAAAACCGTTGATGATTATCCCTATGGCGGTGGCGCGGGAATGGTCATGATGGTTGAACCCGTGGTAAAGTGCCTCGAAGAATTGAGATCGAAAACCACCTATGATGAGGTTATTTACCTCAGCCCGGATGGTGAAATGCTTAACCAGCCCCTGGCGAACCAATTATCGACGCGGCAGAACCTGCTTATATTATGCGGACACTACAAGGGTATCGACGAACGGATCAGGACACATTTTATCACGCGTGAAGTTTCCATCGGCGACTATGTGCTTTCAGGCGGTGAGATGGCTGCCGTAGTGCTTACCGATGCCATTGTCAGGCTCATTCCGGGAGTATTGAATGATGAGACCTCCGCCCTTTCCGATTCGTACCAGGACAATTTACTTTCTCCGCCGGTATATACCCGCCCGGCAGATTTCCGGGGATTGAAGGTTCCCGACATCCTGTTATCGGGCAATGACAAGGAGATCGCCAGGTGGCGCTACGAACAGTCCGTTGAACGCACGAAACAGCGACGGCCGGGCCTTTTAAATGAATAAGAATGATCCCCGGGTTCACCCGGGATTCAATTGATCGGGCGTTTCGGAGTAATCTCAATGTTACTGCTTGGCTGAATGGCATGAGCAATTGTGACCTTCACTGATTTATAGGCCGGTGTATCACAGGCAGAAATGTTGTTTATTGAGATCAGGGCATTTGCCTCAGGAAAATAGGCAGCAACACTGCCTTTCCGGATAGGATATACAATGGCATAATATCCCTCCAGTTTTCGTTCAACATTGTCATAATGGCTCATGATATCAACTAGCTGTCCCGGATTAATGCCACGTTCATCCATATCTTCCCGGTTCATGAAAAGGACACGCCGTTCATTTACAATTCCCCTGTAGCGGTCATTAAGCCCGAACACAGCAGTATTAAACTGGTCGTGGCTGCGAATGGTCATCAGCATCAATTCTCCGGCTTCAGGCGCAACCATTTCAAGCGGGTGGCTGCTGAACTGCGCTCTATTGTCGCTGGTTTTGAAAATACGGTCACGCAACGGATTCCTGAGATAATAACCTCGTTTAACCTGGTCGGTTTTATCCAGATCACAAAAGGCGGGTATTACCCGGGCAATAGAGGTCCGGATGTACTGATAGTCTTTACCGAACCGGGACCAGTCGATTAAAGGGCAGGGATCCATGGTAATCCTTGCCATTTCAGCAATAATGGATACTTCGCTTCTCAGTGCAGCGGAAGCCGGGGGAAGGCAGCCCCTCGAAAAACCAACCTTGCCCATGGCATCTTCGATGGTGATCATCTGCTCCACCTCATTTTGGATATCCATTTCCGACCGGGTCAAACATGGCAGGATCAAAGCTTTACGCCCGATTACCAGGTGACTCCGGTTCAGTTTTGTCGAAATCATCACGGTGAGGCGGCATTTACGCAAGGCATGCTCGGTAAATACTGTGTCGGGGACTGCTGATGCGAGGTTTCCTCCAAGAGATACAAGTACCTTCACCTGGTCTGCTGCCATGGATTTTATGGCCGGGATCACACTCAAACCCGGTCTCTTTGGAACGGTCATATGGAAGTGCCTTTCCAAGGCATCCAAAAAAGGAGCCGGCAAATTCTCACCGATCCCAGCCGTTCGAATTCCCTGGATGTTGCTGTGGCCTCTTACCGGGCAAACACCAGCCCCAGGCTTGCCAATGTTTCCCCGAAGCAACAATAGATTTACAATCTCCCGGATTGTTTCAACCGCAT
>CAZPWZ010000390.1:0-3137 GCA_964590675.1 uncultured Draconibacterium sp. | reverse complement strand
GGGTCAATTACTCGTGACATTATACTGCCGGATCAGCCCACTTAAGACCTGGATCCGATGTCCAGCCAGTTTATGGCTGAGATCTTTGCGACACGGCAAACCGAGTGCGCCATCATGCTGATGACCCATGTGTTGCGCCAGGCCAAACGCATCGCCGATAATGTTGTGTTCATGTACCTTGGCGATGTTATTGAGCAGGGCAGTGTGGAAGAGGTATTTGGAAATCCTAAGATGGAAAAGACAAAACTGTACCTTGGAGGTACTTTTAATTAGTTTCTTTTAAACGGAAATTTTCATTATTTTTATCGGCTGGAATTAATTCCTTTTATTGGATGGATAAATCAGAAAAAACGATGGAATTAACCTTCCTCCAAAAGGTTGTCCTGCTGGCACTGGACGATAAAGGGTGGTTTGGTACTTCTGAACACAAAATCAAATTTGGATTGGTTGGAGCTATCCTGTTTGAACTATATAAACTGGGCAGAATAAGGTTTGAAAACGACGAGGTCATTGTTCAAAATGCCAAATCAACGGACAACGTGCTGCTCGACAGGGTGCTTAACCTGATCAAATCATCCAAGAAACCGCGCAGCCTGAGATCCTGGATCCAGCGCATAGTTTACAAGAAGCTGCTCCTTCGCAAAACCATCCTGAAGCAGTTAATTCATGCCAAGGTGATTACCAGGGAGGAATATACCCTGATGATGGTCTTTTACCAGACGAAATTTCCCCTGGCCAATGTGGAGTTGAAGCGGAAATTACAGGAGGAGATTTACGAGAATATTGTCTCTGATCATGTTCTCTCGGATTATGATCTCATGTTGCTGGTTGTGATGAATAATTGCAAGATGGTCAGGAAGAATTTCGGTAGCTTCATCCAGTACCTTAAGATGCGCAGCCGGATCAATGAGATCACTCAGTTTAAAATACCTGTAACGGAAACCGAACGGGTGATCAAGTTGCTCCAAACAGCCATGTCGCGTGCCATCATGGCCTCCAATGTTTCCATTCACCTGTAGTATTTGCCCTGCCAAGTATCCTGCCGCTCAAGTTCCTTTTCAATCAGTCGCAACACGGCATCGTAACGGATAAGTTCCCAGGAACTGTGATGCAGGTATTTCGGTGGAACTTCACCCGAAAATCTTTCGATAACCACCAGCGGGTTTATCCGTTCGATCAACTGTACGATGAACCGGATGTATCCATCCAGCGAGAACTGAAAAAAATCTCCCGGATTTTCATCGAATTCATGCTCCATGCTGGTTCCTTTGACGATCTGCAACTGGTGGAATTTTACCGAATCGAGTGGTAACCCTGAAATGTGCTCCGCGTAAGATAACATCTGCTCCTCCGATTCCCCTGGAAGGCCGAATATGAAATGTGCCCCGGTCTTAATTCCAAGTTCATGAGTCCTTTTAATTATTTGCCTGCTCAGCCCGAAATCATGTTGCCGGTTGATACGATCAAGGGTTTTATCATAGCACGATTCAACGCCATATTCGATCTGGATGTAAACTTCACGGGATAATCCCTGCAGGTATTCCAGGGTGGGTTCATCGATGCAATCAGGCCTGGTGCCAATCACCAGCCCGCTAACCCCGGGATAATCAAGGGCCTCTTCATACAACGCTTTGAGTTTTGGCAACGGAGCATAGGTGTTGCTGTATGGCTGGAAGTAAACCAGGTATTTTGTAGCCTTCCGGTACCGCACAAGGTGAAACCGGATGCCTTTTGCAATCTGGCTGTGCAGCGGCTCTACAGGGCTGCAGTAAGATGGATTAAAGGCATCGTTATTGCAATAAGTGCACCCGCCGAAACCTTTCGTGCCATCCCGGTTCGGACAGGTAAACCCGGCGTCGACAACAACCTTCTGCATCCTTCCGCCGAATGTTTTCCGGATGTGTTCAGTGTAGGAGTTAAAACGGCGGCTATGCCCCCATTGATAAATTTCACCTTTCAAGATTCGTCCTCCAGGCAGTTAAAAAAAATCCGGCGAAGAAGATCCTCTCCGCCGGACAAATATACATAAGATAAATCCTTCTTACTTCGTTGCAGCCTCCAGCCGTTTCATGATGGAGAAGATGAATAATGCTGAGAGAATGCAACAAACAATAAAGATTGACCAAAGTTGCCAGAGATCAAGCACGCCCCAGAATTTACTGCCAACGAAAAGGAATTTGTTTCCAACGGCAGTGGCCAGTAACCAGCCTCCCTGCATTAAACCCTGGAAACGGGGAGGAGCCACCTTTGATACAAACGACAGACCCATGGGGCTGAGGAAAAGTTCCGCGATCGTCAGGATCAGGTAACTGCTGATAAGCCAGTATGGTGCCACCCGCGAACTGTCCGGGACCGGGTTGTACTTTGTAGCTCCATTTATGTCAACAAACTGAAGCTCATGAGGGGATATGAGGCCCAGCGATGCCACCAGGATGATGACAAAACCGACGGCTGCAATGATCATCCCGATACCGATCTTCTTTGGAGAAGAGGGCTCAATGTTTTTCTTATTCAGCCAGGCGAAAATACCCATAACCGGGAAGGTCAGCGATACGATGAACAACGGGTTGAACGACTGAAATATCTCAGGGGCAATGGGATTTAAAGCATTGTACTGGGTGATAAAATAATAGGTGAGTCCACCCAGGATGACAAACATCGAACCACCAATGATCCTTTGGGTCGTATTCTTCCTGAATAACAGGACAAGCCCGGCAATGGCTCCGATGAATGCCAGGATTGATTCCAGGTTGAAGAAAATATTTGTAAATGGGGCAACCTCCTTCACCGTGTAATCACGTGCAAAGAAAGTCAGTGTCAATCCGTTTTGGTGAAACGACATCCAGAAAAAGATGACGACAACAAATACCATGATGAGTGATGTAACCCGGGGTCGTTCTTCCTTGGTCGATACCTGGAACATGATGGCCACAAACCCTATGAACAAGCCGACAGCGGCGCCCAGAGCGGCAGGGTCCTTAACGGTATTCCGGAGCAGGAAGTAGAAAATGACCGAGGTGGTGATCATCAATCCGCCACCCAGCAGGAAGCTGACAAGGTTGGTATTGGCTTTGGGCTTGCTGGAATCCTTTGTTTTAACAACTTTTTCAAACCCTGGCCGCCGTTTGTTTAAAATA
>CAZPWZ010000389.1:0-3138 GCA_964590675.1 uncultured Draconibacterium sp. | reverse complement strand
GGGAGATCTTCTTTTTTACCAAAAAGGGATTTACCCAAAAGAATCCGTTCTTCTTGAGGGTTCCTTTGTATTCACCGAAGAGCACCAGCACCGACGATTCATTGGGATTGATTACGGTCAGGCCAATGGATATGAAGACGGCGACAATGATCAGGACCACACTGCCGACAATAATGGCCGGGACCTGGTTGGAAAATACAAATCCGCAGATGCTAAGTACAATGAATATTACAACAAGCAGCACGGCAGTGTACCCGGAGGTAATAGAGGTAAGTTTTTCTTTTTCCATTTTGCTTTGGGTTTAGCGATATCATAATGATATCAAAATGATTTTGCAATAATACTATATTTCAGAGGCAAAGTCAAGGGTTTTGAAGAAAATATTTCTCTCAGATTCTCGCAGATTAATTCGCAAATTCTCACAGATAAAAGCAAATCTGATGATTATGAGGCATATAACAGGTAAAAAGGGTGAATGGATAATTTCATCCGCTCACCCTTCAGATAAGGCTAAAACCATAATTTTTTGCGTAAATCAGCGCGTTAATCTGCGTAAATCACCAAGAACGTTTTACATTCCCAGCTGGTTCAGGAGGAATTCAAAATCGACCATGATGTTGTCGATGCGTTGTTTGGTAGCCTGGCCTGAACCATGTCCGACGTTGTAGTCGATATACAGCAGGATTGGATTGATCTGCCCCGGATTATTCTGCAGTGCGGCAGTAAATTTTTTGGCATGCAGCGGATCCACGCGGCTGTCGTTGGCGCCTGTCCTCACCAGGGTGGTTGGCAGGTTGATCCCTTGCCGGATATGGTGATACGGCGAATAGCTGAGCAAATTCCTGAAATCGGTTTCATTATCTGCAGAGCCATATTCGGGAATCCAGTACCGTGCGATCAGGAATTTGTGAAAACGGATCATGTCGAGCAGAGGAACCGCGCAAATGACCGCCTTATAGAGATCGGGCCGCTGCGTGGCGACTGCGCCCATGAGCAAACCCCCGTTGCTGCCGCCCTCTGCCACGATCTTCCCGGTATTGGTGTACTTCTCCTTTACAAGCCATTCAGCGCAGGCATTGAAATCATCGAAACAGTTTTGTTTATTGAGCAGCATCCCCTCTTCATGCCATTTTTCTCCATATTCATCTCCGCCGCGGATGCCGGGTTCAACCACGATCCCGCCCCGGTTGATAAAGGGAGAATAATAGCCATAATAGCCGGGGGTGATACCAATCCTGAATCCGCCATAAGCTGTAAGCAGAACCGGATTATTGCCATCCAGTTTCATGTCTTTCCGGTGAACCACCAAACATGGAATGCGGGTACTATCCTTGGAATAATAGAATTTAATCTCGCCGGTAATGTTGCTCATATCGATCGGGATCTTCCTTTCGTAGTATAACCGCCATTTGAAATCGGAAGGAGAGGCAACATACATTTTTCCGGGCGAGGTAAAGGTGCTCATATAAATATATACGGAGTCCTCCTCCCTGTCGAAATTAACATAACTTACATTGCCGACTTCGGGCAAATCGATGACTTTAATGGCTTTTCCCCTGGCATCGTGCAATATCAGCCGGCTCTGAATATCCTTTTTGTCCTGAACGATCAGCCGTCCGTCCTTCAGCACCTCTACATTCTGGATTACCGTGGCCCCTTCGGGAATGAGGACCTGCCAGTCACTGTAAGCAGGCTTTTCCTTGCTTGCCACCATGAAGCGGTAGTTCGGCGCATTGTCGTTGGTCAGAATATACAGCTTGTCGCCAATGGCATTGGGATATGCCTGGAATTCCTTGCTTTCAAAGATGAGCGTTCCTTCATCACTGGTTCCGGTCTTCTTCATCCTGCAGGCATTGGAATTAAAATTGCCCTCACCAAAAAACGTCACGTCGCTGTAACGGTTATCATAGATATAATAGGAATCTTTTGCATCCTTCGTGGTGCCTATGAATTGTGCCTTTTCAACAGGATCGCCCACTTTCCACCAGTAGCTCTTCAGGGGCAGCTGGTTGTCGATGTCGGCCTGACCCCTGATGGTGAAATAGGCATGTTGCTGATCTTTGGTCCATTGGTAACCGAAGATGTTTTCAAGCGGAGGATAGAGGGTTTTCCCTGTCCGCGTTTCGATGATATAGGTCGTGGATATTTCGGCCCCGCTTTTCTGCACACTTACGGCAGCACGCTCCCCGTCGTAGGTATACTGAACGGAGGTGGTGGAGGTCTTGCCCGAGGTATCAAGTTTTACAGGATCCCAGATCTTGACTTTTTTGCCGTCAAGGATGGTATAAACCGACGATTGTTTGTCGCCCTTCCTTTTGATGGTCTGAAACACCCTTTTACCCTCTTTGCTGAGCGGGCCTTCATAATCCATATCGATGTAGGCAGCAATCTCTTCACGCAGCCCCGGATGTTTCTTTTGCGTCGCATCAAGGTATTTTACCGTATAGTCATGCTGTGCCTGCGTCCAGGCAACCACCGCCGGATCGGTCTTGTCCTCCAGCCAGCGGTAATTGTCGGTCAGATAATAACCGTGCAGCGTATCAACAACAGGTTTTTTTTCCGTAGGAGGCGGGTTGAAGGCGACCTGGGCCGAACTGCCTAGCGACAGTCCAAAAAGTAAAAGAAACAGCAGGTTTTTCATAAATATTTGGTTTTGGATCACCAAATATATAATGTCTTGAATTACCCTTCCTTAAAATTCGGCAAATACTTAAAAATCCTTGATCAACCCGCTGATTCCTGCGATTAACTTTTCCCGGCAAAATGATAATGTCCCGTGTCCCGCGTCCCGAAAAGTTTAAAACCTCATCCTGATTCAATTACAACTTCACCGCCCTGAGCACCTGCAGTCCCGAATTACCGGTGATGCGAATGAAATAAAGTCCTGCCGGGAATGATTCAAAATCGGTAAGGCTGACAGTAGTAGCGTTGTTCATGGTGAGATTGCGTGTGACCAGCAACTGCCCGGAAACGGAAAGAATCTCCACCTTTAATGTGCCTGCGTTATTATGTTTGCTTTTTAACCAGGGAGAACCAGTGAAGGGTGAGGGTACAGGCTGAAAGCTGGTTGTGCATCTGATGACACCGAAGGCGCCGAAAGTATCAGGTTGGCGTTCACCATGTTGGGGATGCCATATC
>CAZPWZ010000388.1:0-3156 GCA_964590675.1 uncultured Draconibacterium sp. | reverse complement strand
TATTTCCTATTAAATGAAAATAGTTAAATATGCATCGGAATGTTCAGTCGCAGATCAGAATTTATAAAATATCTTGCTGACGATTTTCCAGCCATCCTGGAATTTATAGAGTGACTGGTAGTCAACAAATGTCAGTTTGGAACCGACATAAAATTCAAATTTGGCCACGGCAGCATTGCCGGTAACATCAACGAAAAGGAATTTCACTGAAATTTTATCATCGCCCTTCCTGGGCAATTTCCCGGAAGCCAGGCTGGTTTTGATTTTTGCTTTCCATTCCGGCAAACTGTATTTTTCCAGTTCGCCGTTTTTTCCGGGGATCAGCAAATCGAACCCGGGATGAAAACCCATGTTGATCTTTACAGTATCTCCTTCATTTTGAAGTCCTTCTACATAAGCAATTTGAATTATTTTCTTAATCTGGTCTGCTTCAGCATCACTACCGGGCTGCTGCGAAAAGGATGATAGGCTGATAGCAAAGGCGATCAGCAGGAAGGATAATTTTTTCATAGGTCCGTGAATTATCAATAAACCCGCAAATATAAATATACTTCGTCTGTTTGCGTTAGTAAAAGAAAGTAAATTGATCCGCTCAGGTTAACCCGTTGATGCGGGTAATTTATCCCGGGCTTTTTCATCTTTCATATAATATTAGGTTACATTTGTACGTTGAATTATTTTCCGGATTATCTCGAAATCCGGGATTTAAGGTTTGTTATAAAAATGACAGGCCCGACACCATGCCAACCATGCAAGCCCCTATGATACGGCTACCAGTGTTAATGGTTTTAATTCTCTTCGCAGGCCTGCATGGGAGATCGCAGCAATTTGTCTTTTCAAACTATCCCATTGAAAAAGGACTCTCACAAAGTGTGGTTAATTGTGTATTCCAGGATTCCAGGGGATATATCTGGGCAGGTACCCAAAACGGGCTGAACCGGTTTGATGGCTACAATTTCAAGGTATATTCCTATGAACCTGCAGACTCAAATTCCATTTCCAACAGCTGGATCTATTCCATCGATGAGGACCGCGAAGGGAACCTGTGGATAGGCACCAAAAATGGGCTGAACAAGTGGCTGCGGAACGAAAATCGATTCACACAACTGAAATATACTACCGGTTATGCCAACCACGTTACCGACTTTCCCTATGATGCCAGGGTTGCGCGGAACGGATCTATTCTTATTAACACCCCGCCGGTTCTTACGATTTATAACCCGGCAAGGAAATCGTTCCGTCATTTCACAAGCAATCTGCCTTATGATGGATCCGTTCAGGATCACAGGATGCCAGTGCTTGAAGACCGGGAAGGTTTGATTTGGATTGCATCCACCCGTGGACTGGCATGCTTTGACCCAAGGACGGAGAAATTCAGCTACTTCATCCAGCAGGCAAACAATCCCGGATCCATCAGCGACAACACGATCACTGCCCTTTTTGAAGATAACAACGGCAGCATCTGGATCGGAACCTCCTCCGGATTGAACTGTTATGACAAGAAAACATGTAGTATTAGAAAATTTTATGCTGATGCCGGCAACAGGCAATCGCTGAGCAATAATTTCATCCGCACCATCACCGGCGATCCATCAGGTTACTTATGGATCGGTACCGAAGGAGGAGGCCTTAACCGGGCGGCACGCGCCCGCGATGGCAATCTGGTCATCGAGAAATTCAACAGCGAAATCAATGATCTCGGGCACAACATTATCCTCGACCTGATGGTCGACAAATCTCTTAACCTGTGGATCGGCACTTTGCGGGGACTAAGCAAGACTGACCTTAAACCCCGTAAGTTCCAGCTCTACCGGAATGATGACACCCCCTATTCGATAAACCTGCTGGGAAATGTGATCTCCTCCATATACAAAGACAGTGCAGGGCTTATCTGGGTGGGCAACTGGGGACAAGGGCTCAATTTATTAGACCGGAAAACAGGCCAGGTCGACCATTTTTCGACCAGGGGCTGGGCAAAGCATCATATAAGCAACGATTTCGTGCATGTAATCTTTGCGGATGCCCTGAAAAATATCTGGATCGGCACCCGCGACGGTATTTCCATTTTTGACAGGAGCAGCGACCGTTTTATCCGGTTCAATGAATTCTTCAGGAAAGATAAACTGCCCGACTTCCGGAGAATAAGGATCAATGCAATTATCCGCAACCGGGATGGCGATTACTGGATCGGGACCCAGAATGGGCTTTACAGAATTAATCCTGAAAAGTCCCTTACCGAAATTTTCAGCGAGGAATCAACGGGCAATCATCACATCAGCGGCAACCTGGTCTATTCGGTGATCGAAGACCGTGATGGCCTGATCTGGATTGCCACATTGAGCGGCCTGGATATGTATGATCCGGGAAAGGGAAAAATGAAACACTACCAGAAAAGCGACGATGCAAATTCCCTGTGCGACAACTTTGTTATAGCATTATGTGAAGATCACCACGGGGATATCTGGATAGGCACAGGCTCTTACCTGAACAGGTTTGTAAAAAAAGATTCCGTTTTCATCTATTATTCCCAGGAAAACGGGTTGCCCAATAACCGGATTTTTGAAATCCTTGAGGATGACAGGAAGAATATCTGGGTGTCGACCGGCGGAGGTCTCTGCCGGCTCGATACCACTACAAACAGGTTCAGGACCTACACGGTGGAAGAGGGGCTTCAAAGCCTTGAATTCAATCTGCGCGCCTGCAGCAAGAGCAGCGACGGGGAATTGTTCTTCGGGGGAATGAATGGTTTCAATGCATTTTACCCCGATTCACTGAAGGATAATCCGTTCATTCCGGAGCTCGTTTTTACCTCTTTTTACAAGACCACAAAAGGTGAGAGGGAATATTTCGATATTGAGAACAACGGAGAGGTGGTTTTAAATTACAACGACCACACATTTACCATCGAATTTGCAGCGCTTGAATTCACCAACCCGGAAAAAAACCAGTATGCTTACATGCTCGAAGGGGTTTCGGGCGACTGGATTGAAACCGGTAATCGGCGTTTTGTGCCATTTTCCAACCTCCCTCCGGGGGAGTATACTTTCAGGATCAAGGGTTCTAATAACGACGGTGTGTGGAATGCCTCCGGACCAAGCCTGAAGATCATCATCAAGCCGTCCGAAGCGCGCTGAAGGCTTCGCCGCTCACGGCTGC
>CAZPWZ010000387.1:0-3165 GCA_964590675.1 uncultured Draconibacterium sp. | reverse complement strand
CGTCGGTCCCGCCTGTCCGTTCAAGGGGAACCTTTACGATGGATGGATGGTCAGCAACAATATCAGCGTTTCCCGCTCCACTACCAATGGATCTACATGGTCAACCCCGGTGAATATCAGATCAGCCACCAGTGCCGGAAGCCACAACCAGGGGGTCAACTTCAAATGCGGTCCCGACGGTGAGGTTTATGCAGCATGGGCTGTTTATGATAACTGGCCTGGTGATGAAAAAGCGATCGGATTTTCAAAATCGCTTGATGGCGGAGCCACTTGGGCGCCTGCTGTACGCGCGCTCAATAATATCAAAGGGATCCGTACGATCGGCGTGAGCCAGAATATGCGCACCAATTCATTTCCTGTGATGGCAGTTGACCTGAGTAACAGCCCATATCGGGGAACGATCTATATAGTCTGGACCAACACCGGGGTTCCCGGCATTAACGTGGGACCGGGAAGTTCGGTCTACATGATTAAATCTGCCGACAAAGGCGCTACATGGTCGGCCCCGAAACGGATCAACTCTGATTCAACTTCAGGAAAACATCATTACCTTCCATGGATCGCCTGCGACCAGGCCAATGGATACCTGAGCATTGTGTTCTATGATAACAGGAATTGCGGTTCAGCCGAAGCTGAGGCATGGATGGCCTATTCCACTGACGGTGGCGCTTCTTTTGAAGATCTGAAGGTCAGCGATGTCACCTTTACCCCTGCCCCGATTCCCATGATGGCCTCCAAATATATGGGCGATTACCTGGCCATTGATTCCTATGGCGGAAAAACCTTCCCATGCTGGACCGATACCCGCTCAGGCCATTGCCTTACCTACGTTTCACCCATCGACATACTTGTACCAGTATCATCTATCACCAATACCGACCATGTTTTAAATGATATCACCTTTGGTAACGGAAACGGGCTGATGGATTACGGTGAAACCGAACTGATCGGCCTGAAGATGAAAAATGTAGGAAACGCCCCGGCCGACGAAGTTACCGTAACGCTTTCTTGTGACAATCCTTATATCACCATGCTTGATTCAATCAAGGACTACGGTCATTTTGAACCGGAGGAGGAAAAAATGATCACTGACGGATATAAATTCAAGGTCAGTGACTCAATAGCAAACAATGAATCGGTCATCTTCACGGTGAAGGCAGTGGATCAGAAGGACAGTGTTACATGGAGCACTTTTGTCATGATTTCCCATGCCCCTGATGTCAGTATCCTCAATATGACCATTGCGGATCCGGCTCCGGGTGGGAATAACAACGCACGACTTGATCCTGGAGAAATTGCCACCATCAACATAGAAACGAAAAACTTCAGTATCTGGGATGCAGAAGAGGTAATCAGCAACCTGGCATCGATGAATGCCTATGTAACCATTGGTAACCCAACATTCGCGATCGGAACCCTTCATGCAGCAGAAACCGTGATCGCATCCTTCCCCGTATCGGTCAGCAGCAGTGCTGCCATTGGCTCTGCTGCGCGCCTGCACAACATCGCTACATCAAAGTTCAGGGATACCGATAAGTATTTCAATGTAAAAATCGGGCTCATCGTTGAAGACTGGGAAACCGGCACCTTCACGAAATTCCCATGGGAGTTTACAAATCCAGGGAAACCATGGACCATTGACCCGGTAAGAAAATACGAGGGAAATTATTCATCCAGGTCGGGGATTATCGAGAACTCTGAATCCACAGGCATTTCCATCAATTACCATGTTTCGATGGATGACAGCATCTCCTTCTATAAACTGGTATCCACTCAACCAGGCAGGGATAACCTGAAGTTTTACATCGACGATGCTATGATTGGTATGTGGTCAAATTACCATGATACACTTTTCAGGCGTGTTGCATACCCGGTTATGGCAGGAGCTCATACCTTTAAATGGGTTTATGAGAAGGATGCAGCAGGAGCTGGCGGGCTTGATGCTGTTTGGACCGACTTCATCGTGTTTCCTCCACAATATAAAACAACCGTCAATGCCGGCGGAGATGATGAAATTTGTGCGGGATCGGTTTACCAGTTGCACGGTTTGGCCGACAATTACGATTCATTGCAATGGCTGACCACGGGAACCGGCATTTTCAGCAATGCCCTTATCCTTGATCCATTATACACGCCAAGCATACAGGATATTACAAACGGATCGGTCATGCTCACCCTTGTGGCATTCGGCCAGAACAGCATTGACACAGCCAACACCATGCTGTTGACGATTACCCAGGCGCCGGTCGTATCCGCCGGAGATGATTATGCAGTTTGTAAAGGAAGTTCATTTGAAATTACTGGGTCCTCCGCGATATATTATACGACCTTGAATTGGTCGACAAACGGGGATGGCACCTTTGACCAAAGCGGCAACCTTCATCCTGTTTATCACCCAGGCACCCAGGATCAGGCCCAGGGAAATGTAAAACTCATGCTCACGGCCGCCAGCAGTTACGCCTGCCCCATTGCAGCAGACAGTCTGGTCCTGACGATTCGCGCTCTGCCAGAGGTTGACCTTGGAAAAGACACCGTCGCCTGCGCAAACCATGCCGTTACACTGGACGCAACAACCCCTGGTGCAGCCGGCTATCTCTGGCTACCTTCAAATCAAACCACTGCTGCGATCCAGGTTGATTCAACAGGTACCGGACTTGCTTCAAAAAAGATCCTGGTGTTTGTCACCGATATGAACGGCTGTACCGGAAAGGACTCGGTAAACGTCGGATTTAAAGTTTGCGGAGGTATCGACGAACTGGAGGGAGTGAACCTGCAAGTCTATCCGAATCCGAATGAAGGGATTTTCACCATTGAAATAGGTTCCCAAAAACCTGAACGTATGGATATCACCATCCTCAGTCAAAAAGGGGAAGCTGTATTTTCAATGAAAGATGTGACTGTGAATGGATTGTTCAAGGAAAAGGTGAATCTGAACCTCCTGCCGCAGGGAACTTACCTGGTGAAACTGTCTAATCTCTCGGGTAAGATCATCCGGAAAATTGTGATTCAGAAATAAAATGAAATGACGCATTGAAAACCCGGCCAGTCACCGGGTTTTTTTTATATTTCATAATTCTTTATATCTTGCATGAAAAATCGACCATGACAAGAATTGCGTGGTTCATTATTGTCCTTTCATGCTGCCTTGGTTCGTGTTAGCTGAAC
>CAZPWZ010000386.1:0-3172 GCA_964590675.1 uncultured Draconibacterium sp. | reverse complement strand
TATGCATGCCTGAGTGTACCGGTGCCATGCCTTCAAATCAGAGCGATCTCAAACATGGTGGAGGAGCGGGATAAATCGCGTTGGGAACTAAACCTTGCACTGAAGAACCTTAACAAAGTTTTGTGGGAAAGCCTGACGCAGTATACCCACGACTGATTTGATTACCAGGTAATGTTCATGTAACAGCCTCCTTCATGAATTGTAATTCGGCTGATTACGTTTAGATAAGCATGTCATTTCCTTCATTGATATTCATAGCCGTTTATGCTCACAAATATCATGTTAAAAAATTAACAGATAAAGTATTTTGTTAATAACTTTGCCTTCGTTGTTTCCAATACCGGGTTAATCATTTCGTTTTAAGCTTGACATAAAGGCACCTCTCAACTAACACCCAATGCTGACCATTGCTATCTCACCATGCCCAAACGACACTTTTGCGTTTGATGCGATCATTCACCAGCGGATCGATCTTGAAGGGTTAAAATTCAATTTCCAGTTTCATGATGTTGAATCGTTGAACAACATGGCCATGGCCGGAAGCCTGGATGTACTAAAGGTTAGTTTTTTCACCTACCTCCTTCTTCAGCAGAATTATGTCCTGCTTGATTCGGGCAGTGCCATTGGATTTTGAAATGGCCCGTTGCTCATAAGCAAATACGGTTATACCCTGTATGACATGCCCCGTTTGTCGGTGGCTGTCCCCGGTCGCTTTACAACAGCTCATATGCTGTTTAGCATTGCAGCGCCCGGTGCGAGGGAAAAGCGTTTCATGCTTTTTTCAGACATCGAGAAGGCCCTGCTGGATGAAAAGGTAGATGCCGGAGTCATCATCCACGAAAACCGTTTTACCTTTGAAGAGAAGGGATTAAAGAAAATTATCGACCTTGGAAACTATTGGGAAAAACTGACCAGTTCCCCGATCCCGCTCGGGGGCATCGTCGCCCGCAAAGGGCTGGGCTATGATGTGATCAACAAACTCAACCGCATCATGTACAGGAGTGTTGAATTTGCCATGAAAAATCCTGAAGTCCCCATGCCATTCGTCAGGCAGCACGCACAGGAAATGGATGAAGAGGTCATGAAAAAACATATCAAACTTTATGTGAATGACAATACCCTCAGCCTGGGCACCGGGGGGAAAGTGGCGCTGGCAAAACTTCAAAAGATTGCCCGGGAAAAAGGGCTTATAGCTTAATGATAAACTATGAGTCAATTGAATCTGACGGCAGAATCTATCTGGAAGACGCTTCGGTCATCCCTTTTCCAGGGACTGATAAGGGAGGAAGACAGCGCTGTCATCTTTTATGATCTTTCATTTCTCGCAAACCGGCTGAATTACATGGTTTCCTGTTTCCCCTCTTCCACGTTGCATGGATTAGCCATTAAAGCCAACCCGCTGCTAAGAGTAATGGAGTATTGCCGGGGGATTTCCTCAAATATCGGCGTTGAAGCTGCTTCAGCAGGCGAAGTTTCTCTTGCATTGAAAGCAGGCTACCAGCCCGGACAGATTGTTTACGATTCCCCGGTTAAAACAGTGACAGATCTGCGGTTTGCCCTGGCTTCAGGCATTCATATTAACGTTGACAATCTCTCAGAGCTTGAACGCGTAAACCGGCTGATCAATCAGGAAAAGAGAGCTGGCACTTCAATGGATTTCGGATCAATAGGGCTTCGGATTAATCCTCAGGTTGGGATCGGCACCATTATAGAGTCAAGCGTGGCTGGTGAATATTCAAAGTTCGGGGTGCCAATACATTATTTTCATGCAGCCCTTGAAAATGCATTTTTAACCTATCCGTGGCTGACCGGTGTCCACCTGCATGTTGGATCACAGGGGTGCCCGCCGGAATTGCTTGTCGAGGGAATCGGGGTGATCTATGATTTCGCATCGGAGATGAACAAAAAGAGAAAGGCTGCGGGACTCCCTCCTATCAGCAGTTTTGACATCGGGGGTGGTTTACCGGTTTCCTATCACGCAGGATTAAAGCCCCCACTGATGCAGGACTATGTTGCTGCAATAGCATTACGTGCCCCTGAATTATTTAATTCCTTCAGGATTATCACGGAATTCGGACGATGGTCGTTTACGAATGCAGGATGGACCGTCAGCCGGGTTGAATATGTAAAACGCGATCCGGCGATCAATACTGCCATGCTGCATGTGGGCGCCGATCTTTTCGTGCGTGAATGCCTGAATCCAAGTGACTGGCAGCACGAATACAGTGTATTTGATCCGGCAGGAAAGCCGAAAACCGGAAAAGACGAATATCCGTATAACCTGGCAGGCCCGTTATGTTTCTCGGGTGATATCATTGCCAAGGGAGTCGTCCTTCCCCGGATTGAAGAGGGTGATTTTCTGGTGATACATGACAGCGGCGGATACACCTTCAGCATGTGGTCGCGCTACAACAGCCGCCAAACGCCGCGGATCATCGGGTATTTCAATGAAGGCGAACGTTTTGAGATACTGAAAGAGCGGGAATCGCTGGACGAACTTCACCGGTTCTGGGAATGATCTGAGGACAAGGCTTATACTCCCCGTTCCCCGGCAAACTGATCGTCCTTGTTCTTGAACAGTACGTTGAATGTTGTCAGACTGCCGTAAATGCGCGTGATATATTGCTGCATTTCAACTTTCTCCTGGTCGGTAAGTTCACTTGCATTAAGCTTCTGTTCCAGCACGCGGAGCCTGTCGCGGACCATCACGATTTTGTGAAAAAAGGTCTCCATGGGCACCTCTTTTTCCTTCAGCCCGGGATCATTCGGATACAAGACCAACCGTCCGCCGGTCCATTTGGCTCCCAGCGGCACGTTTTCCTGGATATCGCTGAAACGCTGCAGGACACGGATCAGTCCTTTTTCGATTTTTTCATAGGTAACCAGTTCAGAGGGAGTCTCAACAGCGTCGATAATCTCCATCCCTTCATAATCACGCAGAATGATACGCGTGCCATGTTCGATGAAGGTGATTTCATAAGCATCAGACCTGACCTGAATGATCACACCTTTACCGAATTGCGGATGCTTTATCCTGGAACCAATTCCCAACATTATATCAGCCATATGAAAATTTTAAAAGTTTATCACAGTGGGCAAAAGTAGTAAAAATGGCTGATTTATTATGATCGGACCGCCTCTTTATGTACATTTGTGAACGGATTTAACTCCA
>CAZPWZ010000385.1:0-3183 GCA_964590675.1 uncultured Draconibacterium sp. | reverse complement strand
AAACAGTATCGTGAAGCCTTGGTCCAAAAAACGATCGAAAAATTTGGCCGTAACGATGTGCTGATCAACAATGCCGGGATTTCAATGCGGGCGCTTTTCAGCGAAGTAAATTTGGATGTGATAAGGCAGCTAATGGATACAAATTTCTGGGGAACAGTGTATTGTACAAAGTTTGCCTTGCCTCACCTTCTCAAGTCGCGGGGGTCGCTGGTGGGTGTATCCTCCATAGCCGGATACAAGGGCCTTCCCGGGCGTACGGGTTACTCCGCCTCAAAATTTGCCATGCAGGGCTTCCTGGAAGTGATTCGTATCGAGAACATGAAGAAAGGATTGCATGTGTTAATTGCTTGTCCAGGATTCACTGCTTCAAATATCCGCAATGTAGCCCTTTCCAAAGACGGCACTGCTCAGGGCGAAACCCCGCTCGACGAAAGCAAGCTGATGACAGCTGAACAGGTGGCCATACATATCATCCATGCCATGGAAAAACGAAAAGAGCGCCTTATCCTGACCACCCAGGGGAAAATGACTGTCCTGCTGAATAAGTTCTTTCCGAAATTCATGGACAAAATGGTTTACAATCACATGGCCAAAGAACCGAATTCACCATTCAAATAATTGCAAAAATACATTTGCACTTTCCGTAATTACTGGTTACTGGTTACGTTTTTCTGCACGTTTTCGTCACGGTTCTCATTACACGTGTCGTTTTCACCCCCTCGGGTGAAACTGAATAATTGTACTCCTGAGGTAATCCCGGTCAAGGTGGGTATATATCTCCGTCGTTGTAATTGACTCATGACCAAGCATCTCCTGCACTGCACGGAGGTCTGCGCCACCTTCGACCAGGTGGGTTGCAAAGGAATGCCTGAATGTGTGCGGACTTACTTTTTTCTTAATACCCGTAAGCATAACCAGTCTTTTAATTATGGTGAAGATCATCACCCTGGTCAAACCTGCGCCGCGCCGGTTCAGAAACAAGATATCCTCATGACCCTTTTTTACCTGGATGTGCGTTCTGATATCGGACAAATAAAATGAAATTTCTCCCTGGGCGATGCTTCCGACCGGGACAAGACGTTCCTTGTTACCCTTTCCCGTCACCTTGATAAATCCATCTTCAAAAAAAAGGTTTGATATCTTCAGATTCACGAGCTCTGAAACCCGCAAACCACATCCATAAAGGGTTTCAAGGATGGCCTTATTGCGCTTGCCTTCAGGCGTACTCAAATCGATCTTGCCGATTATTTGATCGATTTCAGTCACATTCAGCGTCACCGGAAGCCGCATGCCCAGTTTAGGCGACTCAACCATTTCGGTCGGATCACGGGTTATTATATTTTCCAGCAGAAGGTAACGGTAAAATGCCTTCAGTCCCGATATGACCCGGGATTGCGTTCGGGGCGTCATTCCCAATTCACTGATCCATCTTAAAAAATCCTGGAAATGATGAAGTTCCAGCTTGTCCGGCCCCAGCGATAGATTCTGCACTTCAAGAAATTGAGTTACCTTTGCCACATCATGAAGGTAAGCCTCAACCGAGTTTTTTGACAAGGATTTCTCAAGCTGGAGATGAGCCTTAAAACCAAGTATGTATGAATCCCAGATGCGCAAAACCTGATGTTAAATGATAACTGAATTTCCAATCATGGAATAAAAGTACTGAATCCACCTGATTTCACAAGTAAAAACACCAATTAAATCAGGTATCACCGGCTATAGGAGCGACAACTGAAATAAAAATACAATAGACATTAAATAATTTTTGTTTTTTCGGGGAAATGGTTTAATTTTGCAGTCCCGAAAAATAAAGAAGTCATAAGATGGCAAAAAAGAGCAAAGACCAACGGATTCAGGTGATTTTAGAATGTACGGAACAAAAGACAAGCGGTATTCCCGGCATCTCACGATACATTACAACTAAAAATAAAAAGAATACGCCTGAGCGAATTGAACTGAAAAAGTACAATTCCTATTTAAAGAAAATTACAGTTCATAAAGAAATTAAATAACATACGATATGGCAAAGAAAGTAGTTGCATCGTTTAAAGCTACCTCAGGGAAAGATTTTACCAAAGTCATCCGCATGGTCAAATCCCCTAAATCAGGAGCTTTTGTATTCAGGGAAACAATTGTGGCCAACGAAATGCTTAAGGACTTTTTGGCAAATAAAGAAAACTAGATCAATTTTCGTTCCCAAGGAAAAGCTTTTTTCTTCGGAAAAAAGCTTTTTTTATATATAAAAAGTAGTTTATGGGATTTTTCAGCATCTTCTCCCGCGAGAAAAAAGAACGTCTTGACCAGGGACTACAAAAGACGAAATCCAATATTTTCACCAGGATTTCAAAAGCAATCGCCGGCAAATCAACCGTCGATGATGAAGTCCTGGATAACCTCGAAGAGATACTGGTCACCTCCGATGTCGGCGTGGAAACTACACTCCGCATCATTGAACGGATACAAAAACGCGCTTCAAAGGATAAATATCTTGGAACCAGTGAATTGAACAACCTTCTCAAAGAAGAGATCGTTGCTTTGTTACAGGAAAACAACATACTTGATTTTACCGAATTTTCTGTTCCTGCTGACAAGAAACCCTATGTTATTATGGTAGTGGGCGTGAATGGTGTTGGGAAAACCACCACGATCGGCAAACTTGCCTACCAGTTTAAGAAATCAGGAAAATCGGTACTGATTGGCGCCGCCGACACATTCAGGGCAGCAGCTGTTGAACAGATTACCATCTGGGCCGACAGGGTAGGGGTTCCCATTGTAAACCAGGGCATGGGCGCCGATCCGGCTTCTGTTGCCTATGACACTGTAAAATCAGCGATCGCGCGGGATTCAGATGTGGTTATTATTGATACGGCTGGCCGTCTCCACAATAAAATCAACCTGATGAATGAACTTTCCAAGATCAGGAAAGTGATCCAGAAACTTATTCCCGATGCCCCGCACGAAGTTCTGCTCATACTCGATGCATCAACCGGTCAGAATGCATTCGAACAGGCAAAACAGTTTACAGCCGCCACCGAAGTAAATACCCTTGCACTGACCAAACTTGACGGAACGGCAAAAGGCGGATTTTGACTTCCAAAAGAGGCTCTGGTTCCCAAATAACAAGGGGCCGACAAGCTTTTGACGCTGGCGTCTTTCTTCGTCATCAATTGAGTTCCAATATAA
>CAZPWZ010000384.1:0-3186 GCA_964590675.1 uncultured Draconibacterium sp. | reverse complement strand
GATATTATCAGTGGGGCGAACTAATGGAATACAACGAAAACAGCACATACCAGGATATCTGTCCCCCGGGATGGCATGTGGCGACGCCGGCGGAGTGGGACATGCTGACTGCATCCTACCAGGGCAGCGCCATTGCCGGAAGCGCCCTGAAAGACCTGCTGAGTCCATCAGGATTCCACGGCATGCGGGAAGGGATGTATTATCTTAACACATCATGGTCATTTGCAGCAGGGTCAACGACAGGAAGCATGTTCTGGACAGCAGGCAGTGTTTCGGGAAGTCATGCCCATGCCCGCGGACTTAACAACTTTAATCCAAGTGTTTCCAGCTATCCGTCAAGCCGGGGGAATGCGTTCGCGGTGAGATGCGTCAGGAATTGAAGTGATGCGGAGTTTTTTTGTACCTTTGCGATGCAATATCAGCCCATAAATCCTTAATCAAATGAAATATCCCATTAGCACAGCATTCATGCAAACCGTGAATGTTTATTAAGGATATTCCAGTTAACCAATAAAAACCAAATTACAAACAGATGAAAAAAATAATGATTTTCCTTATGATGGTCATGTTTTCAGGCCTGGTGTTTTCACAGGACAGAAAAACGACTGAGCTCAAACCAAGTCAGCTCCCGAAGGAGGCTAATGCCTGGATTTCCACAAATCTTGCAGGTGGAAAAATTACCCGCGCCGGTAAAGTCGAAGAAAAAGGTGTGGTGACCTATGTTGCAGTTGTCGATCTTAAGGGAAGGAAACACTCCTACCTTTTTGACAAAGACGGCAAATATGCCGGTAAAGGCGACAATGCGTTGAAAGCCAGCACTCCTGCGCCCACCAAGGCAGGAACATCCACCACTCCGGCCAATACCGATCCAAAACAGCCGACTCCTCCGGTGAAAACCCAGACAACCAAGTCTTCCGCCTCGGATGAAGCAGCACCAAAAAAATAGGTTCAGATAAATATTTTTGAAGGAGCCGGTCAGCCAAGACCGGCTTTTTCATTTGTATACTTCGGCTGCTTAAGCTTGCAAATGTATGCACCCTCAAACGCTCGGTATAACTGCATCTAACCATGATTACTTTCGCAATCCTGCAAAGATACAGCAAACTCAGGCAATAAATCCATCATATACACGTAACTATATATAATCAACTAAAACCTGAACTATGCAAACTATAAAGATTCTGTCAATCCTTGCCGGCCTGATCCTTGCCTTCTCCGGATGCAAAAAAGAGGACGAAAACAATAACGAAGTGCTCATTTCAGCACACAATGAGACTGAGAGCCATAACAATGGCAAGGCCTGTCAATCTTGTCATGCAGCAGGCGGTTCCGGTGAGGGGTGGTTTGGTGTGGCAGGTTCCGTATACGGAGAAGATCTGACAACCGCCAATCCCAACGGAACAATCTATTTGTATACAGGAGCAGGCGGAACCGGAAACCTGGTCGCAACGATTGAGGTAGACGGCAAGGGAAATTTTTACAGCACAGCCGCATCTGTCCCTGCAGGAGGAGTGTATGCCCAGGTAAAAAGCGTCTCCGGCAATACGAAGAACATGTCGATGATGGTCACATCAGGCAATTGCAACAGCTGCCACGGGGAAAGTACAGCAAAAATCTGGATAAACTGACATCGCAGCGTGACCCGCATGACTGGCGCGACAATTGTGACAATGCCCGTCAGGTTTTCCGTCCAGTGTCCCGTTTTTACTTCGAAATCTTCTCCAAAACCGCCGCAAGAATTTCCTCCTCGGCGGTTTTGGCTTTTAACACCAGTTCATCGGCCTGTTTCATGATCTCATCCAGGAAAACCTTATCCTTGAAGCCGGCACCATTGACCTTCACATTGAGGTAGGCTCCGATCACCGCAGAACGCATACACAGTGCACCTACTCCGGCATCGGTCACCGAATTTGGATTTCCTGTACCGACCATGGCCTTTATAATTTCAAAAGATTGAAAGGCTTTCTGCATCGTGCGGAACGGAACCTCGATGGCATACCTTGTGGCATCCTGGACGGCAGTGGAACGAATGACCTTTTCCTCCTCATTTCCCTTTGGCAGGCTGAAGGCATCCATGATCCGGTTAAATGCCCTGGTATCTTCGTCGACCAGGTAAAGGAGTTCATCCTTCAGCTTCTGCCCCTTTTCAGCCCAATCCGAAAATTCCTCCCAGCGTTCGTCCCAGCCTGCTTTGTGCGACGACAGGTTGGCGACCATCGTACCTAACGACACACCCAGTGCCGCGATGTAGGCTGAAACGGAACCTCCGCCCGGTGCCGGTGATTCTGAGGCGGTTTCATTGGCAAAGCCTTCGGCGGTCAGGCTTACAAGCTTCTTATCCTTCGGGTCATCCAGCAAATACTCGATGATCTTCTCCTTTGGATTAAAGGGTTTCAGGTCATCCAAACCCAATGATTTAACTGCAATTTTGATAATTTCCTCCTCTGAAATCCCAACGGATCGCTGCTGCTTGCGCAGGAAATACTTCCCCGCGTCGATCATGGCCTTCTTGGGAACAAGACCCACCAGCTCCGATCCGGAAACCCGCATGCCACGCTCCAGCGCCTTTTGGCACGAAACTTCAAATGCCTCATGAACCGGGGTAATGCTGATGTTTGTCAGGTTTATTGATACCTGGGCAATGCCATATTCCTCAATGAACCATCCGATAGCCTTGCAGGCCTTGAGTGCACCCGGCACCCATTGTTCGTTTCCATGCTCATCTTTTTTAATCTTCCCGGTGATGGGATTGCCTTCGCGAACAGGCCGTCCCTTCTCGCGGATATCGAATGCCACTGCATTGGCACGGCGTGTTGAGGTGGTATTCAGGTTGATATTATAGGCCACCAGGAAATCACGGGCGCCGATGGCGATGGCACCGGTTCGCGGGTTGAACCTGGCAGGTCCGAAATCAGGCTTCCAGTGCGGATCTTCAAGCTTCTTAGGCAATCCTTCATATTCTCCCGACCGGCAGTTTGCCAGATTCCGGCGCTCCGGCGACAGGGCTGCATTTTCGTAACAGTAGACCGGTATTTCCAGCTCTTTTCCAACGCGCTCGGCCAGCTTGTGGGCATACCTGGCGGTTTCCTCCATGGTGATATTCGCGATCGGTACCAGAGGGCAAACATCAGTACATCCAAACCTCGGATGCTCCCCTTGATGCCTGCCCATGTCGATCAATTCCGA
>CAZPWZ010000383.1:0-3186 GCA_964590675.1 uncultured Draconibacterium sp. | reverse complement strand
TACTGTTTATGATGTGTTCATTGCCCTGTTCGGAGGCCTGGCGGGCATTGTTGCCACCACAAGCAAGGAAAAGGGGAACGTGATTCCCGGTGTGGCCATTGCAACCGCCCTCATGCCCCCGCTTTGTACTGCCGGATATGGCCTGGCAGTGGGGAACATCTATTTTTTCCTGGGCGCCATTTATCTTTTCTTCATCAACTCGGTATTCATCTGCCTGGCCACATTTCTCATGGTCAGATTCTTAAACTTCCCGCGGCACCAGTATCGCGATGAAAAAACCGGGCACCGCATGAGGCTTTGGATCTGGCTGATCGTCATCATCACTTTTGTCCCCAGTGTAGTGATCGCCTATTACATGATCCGCAAGAATGTGTTTGAGACCAATGCTACCCGGTTTATTGCCACGGAGATGACCTTCGAAGGAAATATCATCATTGAGAAAAAAATTGATGCTGCAACTAACACCATCCGGGTCGTATATATTGGCACCGGCATCAATCCCGACATGATTGACAATGCCAAAAAGAAACTTGGCGATTATAACCTGCTGAATGCGAACCTGAAGATCAACCAGGGGATGAAAGAATTATCATCTGCGGATATCACCAATATGAAATCCCAGATCATCGAAGAGCTCTATTCAAAGAACCAGGAGGCCATGATGTCCAAGGATGAACGGATCGGACTGCTTGAAAAGGAACTGACAAAGTACCAGACCATTGACATGTCAGGCGACATTCTCAATGAAATCAAGGCGCTGTATCCGGGAGTGCAGGAAACCTCTATTGCCAGGGCACTGCTGAGTGCGGCAAATTCAAAATCGCCCGATACCGTGAACCTGGTCTACCTGAAATTCAACCGGCCGGTCAAAAATCACGATATCCGCCGGCTGGAGACCTGGCTGACCGAACGGATGAAGGGCGAAAAGATTAAAATTGTCATCGCGAAATAACCCCGGAATATGAGGAGACATCTGACATACAGGCTGCCCGGAACACTGATCTTGATCTTATGGGCATGTTCATTGTATGCGCAACGTTTCGGACTGCCAGGAATTCAAAATTTCAGCCGGTCTGAATATAAAGGAGGCACCCAGAATTGGGCCGTTGCACAATCGTCAAATGGAATGATGTATTTTGGAAATAATAACGGCCTGGTTGAATTTGATGGTGCCCGGTGGACGGTCTACGAAGATCTTGAACTCGTGATCCGGTCACTCTGCGCAGATGATACGCGTTTGTATGTCGGAGCTTTTAATAAATTCGGGTACTATGAGGAAGATACGCATGGACAGTTGAAATATCATTCCCTTGTACCATTGTTAAAGGACCGTATTACTGATTTTGATGAAATCTGGCGAATTCATAAAACCAGCTTTGGCATTGTATTTCAATCATTTAAAGCAATTTTTATTTATAGCGACGGAAAAATTGACATCGTTTATCCACGGTCCAAGTTTCACTTTTCGTACTATGTAAATGGGATTTTATGGGTATATGATGAGAGCCAGGGGTTATTGCAATACAGGGATGGTAAAGTCCGGACCATTCCTGGCGGATCCATATTTGCAGGGATTCCGGTCTGGACCATACTGCCATTGAACGACGACCAGGTTATCGTAGGCACGGCAAAAAACGGAATGTTCAGGTATGAGGGAGGTAAATTTACCCCATGGAACAACCCTGTAAATGAAATGCTTAAAAAGTACCAGATATTTTCCGGTGTACTTACTGGCAGCAAGCATTTTGCCTTTGGAACCATCCAGAACGGACTGATCATTTCGGATACATCCGGGCAGGTTCTGCTGGAACTTAACAAGGAGCGGGGCCTCACAAATAATACGGTTCTGAGCATGGGCAATGACCAGGAAGGCAATTTATGGCTGGGCCTTGACAATGGAATCACGGTTGTACATATTAATTCACCCATTACTTTTTTTCGAAACTATTTCAATCTGGGCTCAGGATATGCCTCGGCCCGATTTGGAGATGACCTTTACCTGGGCACCAACCAGGGTCTTTTTTATATTCGGTGGAAAGATTTTATCAACCCGCTGAAGAAGAAGGAAGATTTTCATCTGATCGAAGGCACCGAGGGACAGGTATGGTGCCTGACCATTATCGACAACTCTCTTTTGTGCGGTCATAACCTGGGTGTTTTCCAGATTATAAATAAAAAGGCAGTAAAGGTATCCTCCGTTCCCGGGGGATGGAATATGATCAAACTTCAGGGGAAAGTACCCCGTCTGCTTGTCGGAACCTATTCCGGTTTGTCGGTATTGGAGCGGAAAGGCCCGCTTTGGACATTCAGAAATAACTTGTCAGGGTATGATCAGTCATCGCATTACCTTGAACAGGATGCAAAAGGCTATATTTGGATCAGCCATGGATATAAGGGATTGTACAGGATAAAGCCGGATGCTGAATTGCAGCGGGCAGGTGAGGTCGGGTTTTACAACAGTCAAAACGGATTGCCTTCAGACCGCAGCAACACACTTTTTAAGTTAAAATCAGGAATCGCGGTGGGAACGCGGGAGGGTATCTTCAGATACAATGAAACTGCCGATACTTTTGAACCTGATGTGCCATTGAACCAGCTATTTCACGGTCTGAAGCATATTGCGTATTTAGCCCAGGACAGCAGCAATAATATCTGGTATTACAATAACCAGCAGCCCGGCGTTTTGCGTTTTCAGGAAGATGGCTCCTTTACCAATATAACTGCACCGTTTGTTGAGCTTTCGGGAATGGTCATACCTGCCTTCGGACACATGAATGCACTGGATCCCGGCAGCGTTATCATTGGTCTGGAGGGTGGATTCGCACATTATGTTTCCGGGCAATTCAATCAGTTCGGTTTTTTACCGGCATTATACATCAGCAAAATACGATCGGGAGATACATCCGAGGGAACATACCGCTTCAGCAGCAACAGACTTCTCCAGGAGGTCATACCCGCGTTCAGGTTTAACAATAATACCATAACCATCGATTTTGCTGCAAGTCAATTTGCCGGACAGGGCATCACTTTTCAGTTCCGGCTGGATGGGTTTAACGAAGAATGGTCAGCATGGTCGCCCAGGAATTCCAAGGAATACACCAATCTTCCTGCCGGTGAATATATATTTCAACTGAAGGCTAGGACCGTTCAAGGAAAAACAACACCCATACTCAACTATAAATTTTT
>CAZPWZ010000382.1:0-3193 GCA_964590675.1 uncultured Draconibacterium sp. | reverse complement strand
GGGGTCACAGGCTCGTTGGAATATGGCATTCGGGATCACCCCTGAGCATGGTCATCAACTCCATCCGCGGTATTTATGTAATGGTGCCCCGAAATATGACCCAGGCCGCAGGATTTTACAACACAATGATGGCCTCCGATGATGCCGGGCTGGTAATTGAGCCTCTCAACGGATACCGGCTGAAAGAACAGATGCCTGCAAACATCGGCAACTACAGGATACCATTGGGCGTTCCAGAAGTGCTGCATGAAGGATCCGATATCACCATAGTCACTTACGGATCATGCGTTAAAATCGCCCAGGAAGCGCTGCCGCAAATCACCGATTTTGGCATCTCCGTCGAGCTCATCGACGTGCAAACCCTCCTCCCCTTCGATATCAACCACGAAATCCTGAAATCTCTGAAGAAAACCAATAAAATTCTCTTCTTCGACGAAGATGGCAGCGGTGGGGCTACGGCCTTTATGATGCAGAAGGTGATGGAAGAGCAGGGTGGATACCGTTATCTCGATGCCGAACCACGCACCTTGACGGCCAATGATCATCGTCCGGCCTACACCAACGACGGCGATTATTTCTCAAATCCCAATGCCGAAGATGTGTTCGAAATGGTTTACGAGATGATGCACGAATACAACCCGAACAAGTATCCGAGGATCTGGTAGTTACAAAACCTGAGATGACACTGATAATCGCAGGGAAGTTCACCCTGCAATTCTTCAAATTATGAACCTGCTACGAAAAATCATATTCATCATAAATGGAACACTGAATGAAGTCGAGGTGTAATCAATAACAGGGTATCCTATCCTTCTGCTTCGTTCAGGATCCAGTTGACAAAACTTTTTGGACCGGAATCAATTATTAAACCTTCAATGTTACAAATTATCCGGACCGCGGATGGTTCCGATACAATTTTCCACCCTGGTTTAAACCAGCATTTTCATTCTACCTTCGGAGCCCTGGAAGAATCCCGGCATATCTTTATTAGGGCGGGTTTGCTGCACTGCCTGGAAACGGTAAACGTGAACCAACCCGGAAACCATGGATCTTTAAGGATACTGGAAGTTGGGTTTGGCACCGGGTTGAATGCACTACTGACCCAGATTGAAGCGGAAAAGCAAAGGATTAAAGTTCATTACACCGCAATCGAAGTATTCCCGCTTGAAGATTGCTACTGGCAGTTGCTGAATTACCCGGGCGTGGTTGGTTCATGCGATTCCAATCAGGCCTATAGACAGATACACCTGGTAACCTGGAATGCTCCCGGGAATATTTCAACATATTTTACACTGCTCAAGTTCCATACAACGCTTGAATCGTTTATACCGGGAGACACTGAATTCAACCTTGTCTTTTTTGATGCCTTCGGACCTGATGCACAACCTGAACTGTGGACAGAGGAAATATTCAGGAAACTATACAAGGGGTTGGCACCTGGCGGCGTGCTGGTCACCTACTCGGTAAAGGGCACCGTGGCGCGGGCTTTGAGGTCAGCCGGATTTTACACGGAAAAACTTCCCGGACCTTCGGGAAAAAGACACATCCTGCGTGCCATTAAATACCAGTGACCCGAAAACCGAAGCCTGATAAAAAATCACATCCGGCCGCAAGATTATTTGTAATACGGCATCTCTATTATTACTTGAAAGATGGGACCACCCCGAAAAATCATATTCAACGGATTACGGACACTGAAATGAACAAGTAAAGCAGATTGTCAGAACAAATTGCCATCGGGGAACTCAGAAATGGAAATGCGGCCGCCTTCCGCAAACTGGTTGCAATGTACAGCGACCGGGTTTACAATACGGCGATTGGCATGGTCCAAAATTCAGGTGATGCCGAAGATCTTTCCCAGGAAGTATTCCTGGAAATTTTCCGATCACTCCCCCGTTTCAGGGAGGAATGTTCACTTTCGACCTGGATATACCGGATAACTGTTAGCAAGTCGCTGGAACATATTCGCGCGACCGGAAGAAAAAAACGATCTGGATTGATATTCAGTTTGTTCGACAAGGAAAACCAACTGCCGGACACCACAGAACAGCCATTTTACCATCCCGGGATCCAACTGGAAAATAAGGAACGTGCAGCAATCCTTTTCAGCGCAATGGCAAAACTTCCTGTAAACCAGCGCACAGCGTTCACCCTGCACAAAGTCGAAGGGCTTTCACATCCCGAAATCGCCACCATCATGGAAACATCGGTGTCATCCATTGAATCACTGATCTTCAGGGCCCGCATAAAACTCAAGGACCTATTATCAGACTATTACGAAAAAAATGAACATTGACCGCTGGAATTTAACAGCAATAACATCAAAAGAACTATGAAGGCAAAAGAACATTGGATCGAAGAAACCCTGGGATCACTGGATGGAATCAGGGGGGCCAAAGCAAGTTCTGCATTGGTCAGCAAACTGGAATCCATGGCAGACATGCCGGGCTTTGGCTCAAGGATATTACGTCCCGCTCTCTATTGGCCTGCCGCTGCAGCACTGGCATTGCTTCTTGCCATGAACATCCTGGTATTCACCAATTATCACCGGTCTTCCGCTCAATCCAAAGGACCGACTGAAATCCTTGCCGATGATTACCTTTCGTACCTTGGACCTATAAAACTCTGACATTATGGAAAAGGCCCGTTTTTATAAGATACTGATCGCGATCCTGGTACTGATCAACATCGGGACGCTTTCCTTTTTATGGTTTGGCCGGCCGGATATTCAATCCGTGAACCAGCAAAAAGAGTCAATCGAACCCTTTGTCAGAGGCCTCCAACTGTCTCAGGAGCAAATAGTACAGTTCAAATCGTTCCGGGACGACCATCTAACCCAACTCTACTTCCTTCGCATGGAGGACCGCCGGCTCCATGAACTGTTTTATGATGCACTTTTTCTTCCCGTCCCGGATACAATTACGGCAAACAGGATTGCCGATTCACTTGTACTGGTCAGGAAAAAGATGGAATTGCTTACTTTCAGCCATTTCCAGCAGATCCAGCAAATATTGAACGACCATCAAAAAACAAAGTTCCGGACCATTTTCCGGGGTGCAGTGGAACAGGTAATGCCGCCACCGCCACCACCACCGCCACCACCTCTGCCGCCACCTTCCGCAAAAAACAAGGAACAATAATTGTCATATTCAATCTTTCATCTTTTACTATTTCCAAAATCCTTCTCAACATG
>CAZPWZ010000381.1:0-3198 GCA_964590675.1 uncultured Draconibacterium sp. | reverse complement strand
TAGCGGGCCGGCACTGTTCTGCAGCGAATAGAGATCCGGTAAGGCAAGACCGCCATTGGTCGATGCCAGTACACGGGAGGAATTCGTCCGGCGGATGTTCATTCCCAGGATTCCTTTCAGGTTGAAGGATTTGGAGAGATCCTTGTTGAAATTGGCCATCAGATCGTAGTTGTACTCGCTGAATTCTATATCCCTCCGGAGGTATCCCGAGCTCTGCTGCGAACGCCACGCACTGCCGTCTCCGCCCATGGCGCCGATTCCAAACGATGTGGCAACACTGCCTACCGCCCGGCGCTCCTCCTGGAGTTCATAATAGGTGTCGACCGAGATCCGGCCGAAAATATCCAACCACGGAGTGATCTTGTAATCGGCGGACACGTTCCCGATAAAACGGTTCCGCTGGTCCGATTCATAGTTTTTATACCGGGTCCAGTAATAGTTGTCCCAATACAGGGGTCTCGCGTAGGTGGGATCGGCATAATTCCAGGTTGCATTCCTTCCGGTGATGTCGTACAATTCACGTTGCTGCTTTATGTCTACGTTCATCTGAACCCATTGCCTGAACGAGGACACAAGGTTATCCTGGTAGCCGGTCGAATTGCGTCCGAGGGCTTTGAGTACCGAATAGCTGCCGAAACCGCTGACTGTTAGTTTGTCATTCACATTCCAGCTGGCAATCAGTGACACGGTGTTCTTATTCAGCTCGCTGTTCGGCAACATGCCATTCTGCTTGTAATTGGCATAGGAAAGCCGGAAGGAGCCTTTGCCCGAGGAGTTCTCGATAGCCAGGCTGTTGGTGAAGGTGACCGGTTTCTCGAAAAAGGTGATGGGCCCGTTTTTCGCGGCAACCCAGGGTGTGGACGTAAGGTAGTTGGGTGACTGGGGATCAACGGCGTCCCACTGGTAAACCAGCAGGTTGGGATCGAACCGTGCGCCATAGGAGGCATCCTCCGAGGTTGTCACCCAAAGTGTCTCTTTGCTTGAAGGATCGGTGGGATTGGTGGTGATGGTCCCGTCGGGATTGATGTACCTGATCAGCCAGTTGTTCCCGGGGCCCTCATAATAATGACCATAACCCGCTCCATAGTCCTGCTGGTATGCAGGGAAGGTCGTCTTGTAGACGAAACCGACTGTAACTCCCGAATTAAAGGTGACCCCAATGCCTTTTTTCCCGGGTTCCAGTCCAGATGCTCCCTTTTTGGTGGTGATCATAATCACCCCGTTGGCTGCCCTGGAGCCATAGAGGGCTGTTGCAGCAGCGCCCTTCAGTACGTTGACCGATTCGATATCCTCGGGGTTGATGTCGGAAGCGGCATTCCCGTAATCAAAACCCTGTCCGGACTGCTGCTGGTCGGTGGTGTTGGTGTTGTCGTTGTTGACCGGCACCCCGTCGATCACAAACAGTGCCTGGTTGTCTCCTGTAAGCGATTTAACGCCGCGCAGCAGTACATTGGTCGATCCGCCGATGTTCGTGGTGGTATTGATCTGGATCCCGGCAACCCGCCCTGAAAGCGAATTGACGAAATTGTCGGTTTTCACGATGTTGAACTGGTCGCCTTTCACCTCCTGGGTGGCATATCCCAGCGATTTCTTCTCCCTCGGGATACCAAGCGCTGTCACCACAATCCCTTCAAGTTCCTGGACGCTGGCAACAAGCTCAATGTTGAAAACCGTACCGTCTCCAAGGGTGATCTCCTGGGTTTTCATCCCGACAAATGAAACCATGATGATGCTTTTATCCCTGGGAACGGTCAGCGAATACCTTCCATCAATATCCGTAATAACTCCAATGGTCGTGCCTTTGACCAGGATGGTTGCACCCGGGATGCCCGTGCTGTCATCTGCGCTGATCACCCTTCCTGAAATCTGCCTCTGGGCAAATGCTGCCTGAAATCCCAAAAAAAGCAATAGGAGAAAAGATAGTGTGAATTTCTTCATAACCCATGTTTTAGTGTTAATTTCATACACGGATAACATGAAATGAGTTCCGGCAGAGATTAAACAACTCTCTCCCGGTGGTGAACGCGCTACGGGTCACATATCTTAAAGGGTGTATCTGAATGGATTAGGTGCCCAATTTAGTGATTTTTTTTGCTTTTGTCAAGCGATTCCCCGGCAAAGCATGTTTTTTCTGTAAATTAGCTGCAACCACTTGATTTCTCGTTAATAAAAGACTATTTTTACGTCCCGTGTTTTATGCATGACAGGTAAATGAACAACCGCAGCCTGTACATTGTTCTCCCGCTATTCATGCTTGCAGCCTGCAGCCCGCGGCAGGAGCATGAAGCATTCAAAACCATTAATCCAAAAATTGTTGAAGCGAAAGGATATGTCGTTCCGCGCGACAGCCTGGCCGAACCAAGGATCGTTCCGGTTGGCCAGCCAAAAATTGTTAAGGTTGGTATTCCCAGGGTAATAAATACAAACGCAAATGTGCACCCTGTCGGTAAATTGAGAATGGTTGAAGCTGCTACTCCGAAGGTGTGTATACCGGGAAAGGATGGATATTTACTTCCTGAAACCTCTCCCGCCATCCACAGCTCATTCGCAGCAGGCATCCCCTCAGTCATTGCTGCCAAAGACGCCTATAGCAAAGAAATAAATCCACAAAATTTCAGCTCTATTGGTAAACGGCAGGGACTTACTCACGGCCATATTAACTGTATGCTGCAGGATAAAACTGGAAATATCTGGATCGGCACAGAAGGCGGGCTGACAAAATACGATGGCCGGTTTTTTACACATTATACAAAAAAAGAGGGTCTTGGAGAAAATGAGGTATGGAGCATCCTTCTCGATCGGAATGGAAACCTTTGGATTGGAACATATGGTCAAGGAATTTCCCGGCTCGACCGGGGCGGAAAAAGATTTACTCAATTTACCACCGGCAAAGCGGTGAATAATTACTCAGTAAAATGCATGGTGGAAGATCAAAAAGGTAATATCTGGTTTGGAACTGACATTCAAGGAGCGTACCGGCTTGATCGGGAGGGACAAAATTTTACCCATTTTACTACTAAGGAAGGACTGAACAGCAATGAGGTGAATGCATTATTTGAAGATAATTCGGGAAATATCTGGTTTGGGACCAAAAGTGGTGCTTCGGAATATGATGGTGACGGTTTTACCTGGTACACGGTGAAGGAGGGCCTGGGCAATGATGTCGTTATCAGTATTGCTGAAGATGTCAACCGGAAT
>CAZPWZ010000380.1:0-3199 GCA_964590675.1 uncultured Draconibacterium sp. | reverse complement strand
GGACCCGGTAACCGTTTCGGTAAGCGATTAGGAAAAGAAAAGAAACAGCGACAGGCTGGCATTTGAGGACAAACTCAGGAGCAGTTACGAAGCCACCTTCATCGACTCTTTAAAAACAACCCGCTTTGCTGCTTTGGTGAACCAGAACAAACATACGCTGTGGACCCTCCTTCATAAAAGCCGGGGAAACTGGCGCGAACTTACAGCCTTTATCACCGATGCACCAGCAATGCACCGGTCCCTGATTTTTCCAATTCTGGGGCATATTTCCGAGAAGGACCTGAGGGACATTGACACCGCTGTCCTCAGCGATCTGCTGAATTATGCCTTGAAATACAATGCACCTGCAACCAGCCGGGAAGATTTCCGGAAATATGTGCTCTCTCCGCGGGTGGACAATGAGTGGCTGAAACCCTGCAGGGGCTTTTTTCAATCGGTATTCGATGCCGCCTTCATCAATGCGGCCAGGAAAGATCCTGCGGAGATTTCCAAATGGCTGCGAGCCAATGTGAAGGTAAATATGACTGCGAATTACAGCCGCGCCCCCATTACACCGGTCGGAGTTTATGAATTGAGGGTCGCCGACGGTCATTCGGCCGATATATGTTTTGTCGCACTATGCCGAAGCTTCGGCATTCCTGCCAGGCTTGATCCATCCACCAGGATCCCGCAGTTCTATATGGAGGGGACCTGGAAGGATGTATATCTCTTCGATCATAAGGAAAATGCCGGATCCAGGGCCTCCCTGACACTGACAAATCCCTCCTCCAACGCGAAAAAGCCGGAGTATATCACCCATTACACCGTGGAGGAGTTCAAGGATGGTTTTTTCCGTACCCTCGACTATGAAGGCAGTCCACTGGTTCAAAATTATCCCTGCACCATTGATATTCCGGCCGGACCCAGCATGATGGTGACCGGAAATCGCCTGCCTGACGGCACCGTTCTGTCGAAATTGACAATTTTCGATATGAAACCGGGTTCAGCCAGGACGCTACCCATAGAACTGAGGAAAAACCAGCTGCCTTTGCCGGAGTTTGGCCGCATCGACCTGTCTTGGTTTAACCATCAGATCAGCCCCGGCCGGATCGTGACCTGGGTTGATCCCGGTAAAGAACCAACCAGGCACCTCCTGGCCGATCTCAGGCAGAAAAAAGCTGAATTCGGTAAATGGGATGGGAAAATTATCATGGTGTTTCCATCAGAGGAGCAAATGAAATCCTTCGTTAAAAGCGAATCGGCCTTGCTTCCACAAAACGTCACATACTCATTTCAATCGACATTCCCGTTCAAACCATCAGATTTAAAGTTGAAAGACGGTACACCCAGTAGCCTACCCGTAGTGATTTTTATCAACAAAAACGGTGTAATAAACTATCTTTCTGAAGGTTACAGAATTGGAATCGGAGATGAACTACTCTCAATGATGAAATTATAATGAAAATATTGCTGATCAGCCCTGGAAGTCCCGATGACATTGACAGTCAAATAACCCAGGGCATTCCTTACCTTTTTGCCAAGACCCTTTTTGCACCCCATGCCATCGCGGCTGTGGCGGCCCTTACCCCGGCCGGCCATGAGGTAATGCTGCATGATGAATATACCGCAGGCACTGTTGAAGACATCATCAGGAAAAACAGTTTTGATATCATCGGTATTTCCGTTACTTCCAATCAACAAAAGCGATCCCTGGTCATTGCCGGTTTCTGTAAATTAAACAGTCCCTCCTCCCTGGTCATTTTCGGGGGGATCGGTGTGGAGCATTTCATCCATCACGAAATGAAGAATGTGGATGTGATCTTTCATGGTGAGGCCGAAGAAACCTGGCCACAGTTTCTCGAAGACCTTAAAACCGGCTGCCATCAGCGGATCTATAAAAATGTGTCCAAACCCGACATGTCAAAAACTCCGGCGCCCCGCTGGGACCTGCTTGGAAAGCACATCACCTCCTACACTGCCACTTTACTGCAGACTACCCGCGGATGTCCGTTCGACTGCAGTTTCTGTGATGTCATTTATACTTTCGGCCGGAAACTGCGCAGCAAGGGCATCGAACAGGTGCTGGAGGAGGTTCGTAACCTGCATTCGCTGAATGTAAAGATGATATTCATCGCCGATGATAATTTTGCCGGGGATAAGAAATATACCAAAGAACTGCTGAAACAGCTGATTCCCCTGAATAATTCCTTTAACAGCGCCATCGAGTTCATCACCCAGATCGACATTACCATTGCCAATGACGAGGAACTGCTCACCCTGCTTGCCGATTGCAACTTCCAGGCGGTGATGATCGGCATTGAATCGGTGAATGAGCTGTCATTAAAAGATTACAACAAACAGCAGAATCTCAGGATACCCATCCGCGAGGCCGTCCAAAAAATACAATCCTACGGTATCATTGTACTCGCCCACATGATCATCGGAGCCGATTCAGATGATGCAACGGTATTCAGTAAAACCGAAGAATTCATCCGGGATGCCAACATTGTGCATCATCTGTGCCATCCGCTGGCAGCTCCCCCGGGAACCAGGATGTGGTATGATCTCAAAAGGGCCGGGCGGATCATCATGACCGATGATGAGCACATTTCAGATAAACTGGATATCATTTCCAACATCATCCCGAAGCAGATGACGCGGGTTGAATTGTTTGAAGGGCTGGCCGATTACTGGGAAAACATTTATAACCCGGAGAAGTTTACACAGCGTGCGCTGACATTCATCGACGGCGTTAAATACAAGCCAAAGATCAAAGAACCGGGGATCCATGAACTCTGGACCCTCCGAAAAATGCTCTGGCGCGTTTTCACTTTTTTCATGTTCGATGTGGACAAGACGCACCGCAAGGCCTTTTTTACCATCCTGAGGGCCACGCAGAAAAAAGGCATGTACCTGTTGCCCAAGATCATATACATTTACACCTGTTACCTGGTCGATTACAGCCGCTCCATGTATGATGCGAAAATTGCCCGGTCGCATGCACAGTGGGAACGGGAAAACGGACATAATCTGGTTATCGACAACGATCCCATCCCGGTGGCCGAAAAGATCAGGGAACATGCCCTCCCCATTATCCATGCGGTTTACCAGCATATCCGCCCTGCCGTGTCGCAAAAGGAAATCCTGTACAATGCCGTTGTGACTGCACTGGTCGATTTCAACGACCGTTTTGGCAAGTCCTTTGAGACCTTTGACGACC
>CAZPWZ010000379.1:0-3207 GCA_964590675.1 uncultured Draconibacterium sp. | reverse complement strand
CAGAAACCTGCCGAAATGCCGTATGGCACGGTTCTGAACTGGGAGATTTCGCCTGTTTTCAAACTGAGTGAAATTGATTACGAACTGCCGCCCGGGGAACAGGGTATCGCCAATATTGCATGGAAAGAAGTTCAATGCCGTCCCGATGGGATCGTTGATATTTCGCAATACGCTCCCCGCCTTGGAAATGCCCCGGATGCTGTTTTTGCCAGGACGACCATCGAATCAGCCGCGGATGATAACAGGCTGTTTGCATTTGGCTACAGCGATATTGTTTCTGTTTTCCTTAACGGTAAACTTCTATTCTGCGGCAATAGCTCTTACACCAGCCGCGACCCGTCGTTCCAGGGCATCGTAGGCCTCAACGACTACATCACCCTGCCGTTGAAAAAGGGGAAGAATGAACTGATGATTGTGCTGGCTGAAACATCCGGTGGATGGGGGTTTATCTTCCAGGATTCCAAAGCCATTTACCAGGATAAAAAACTTGTGAAACGGTGGGAGATTAAAAACAAATTGAAATATCCCGAATCGGTTCAGTATGACCCTAAGCGGGATGTGCTTTATGTTTCAAACTTTTACAATGAGGGGGCGGAGTTCATTTCAAAGATCAGTCCAAATGGCGAAATTGTTAAAGTTGAATGGATAACCGGCCTTTTACAGCCTGCAGGAATGTGCATGAGCAATGATAAATTATTCGTGGTCGGAAGGCGTGCATTGGTTGAGATTGATCCGGACCAGGGTACGATTGTGAACCGGTATCCTTTTCCCAATCCTGGCATGCCCAATGATGTTGCCGTAAATGAGAAGGGAGATTTCTTTATCACCGATACCCGGCGAAATTTAATCTACCGGCTTTCAGGCGGCAACATGGAAGAGTGGCTGAAAAGCGATGATTTGGCAAAACCAAACGGAATCTGTATCGACAACGGGAAGATGCTGATCGGCACCTCGGGCGATGGGTGTATCAAAACAGTTGATCCCGAAAGCAAGGCCATATCCATCATGGCATGCCTGGGTGAAGGAGCCGTTATGGATGGCATTTCAGCCGACGGGAAAGGAAACTATCTTATCTCTGACTTCAACGGCCGGCTCTTTAAAATCAGCGGTACAGGCGAAAAACAACTGTTGCTGAACACCACGGCCCCGTCACGCTATTGTGCCGCTTTTGAGTATGTACCGGGAAAAAGACTGCTCATCATCCCAACCCTTTATGATAACCGGCTTGAAGCTTATGAATTAACCGGGGAATAACCAGAGAGGGGGGCAGCTAATTTTCAGTGATATGTCATCGCCATGAATTTGATCTCTCTTGCCGGAAATTTCAAAGGGTTGACCGATTTGATTTCTATTCATATCCATTGTGAGATAAATTTGCCGGCGTTAACATAACTTTATTATGACTTTGAATTTTTTCTCCATCCTGACCATCGTCAGTATTTTCCTGACCATGGTTTTGTCCTTATTCTTTTTTGTAAATAAAAAAGGTTTCATTCTTGAAAATAAAATACTTGCCATCCTCCTGATGATCTTTAACCTTCAGATCTTCTACTCTTTTGCAACCAGTGCATTTGCCTGGCAATATTTCATGGATTGGCATAAACCCCTGTTCATGATCAGGCAGACCTCGTTCCTGGTTGGTCCGCTGATTTATCTCTATGTCAACTCATTCCTGAAAAGAAAAGATATCTTAAACCAACGTACTGCGGCTCACTTCCTCCCTTTTGCCTTTGCCTGGGCATTCCTGCTTGTTTTTTTCAGGAGTGTCGATGAATTTGTGATCTGGGAATCGATTGTTGACCTGAGCTTCACCATTTTGATCCTGGCACAAAACTTTATCTATATCGTGCTCTCACTGATGAGCATGAAATCAACAACCATCAGTTTCAAAGGGTTTTGCAAGACCATTTTCATCACTTCCGATAACCGCTGGCTTCAGGTTGTACTGATCGGCTTCGTACTGATCTGGATTGTCAATTTGAATTCTTTTGCTATTTATATGATCCTGAAGAAACCCGGCTGGTGCGCCTATACTGTTAGCATATATGCCCTGGCTGCTTTTTTGTTTATCAACACTCTCATGTTGTTTCTCCTGTTCAAACCTGATGTTTATTATGTGATTGCCAAGTACAAAAACAATAAGCTAACGCAACCCGATAAGCTGGAGCATCTGCAAAATCTGAATTTCTATATGGAAACCAGGAAACCATACCTGGATCCGGATATTACCCTTGAATCCCTTGCCAATGATATTTCAATAAATCCCAGGATACTTTCCCAGATCATAAACGAGACCTATAAAAAGAATTTTAAAAGCTACATCCTCGAATACCGCCTCCGGGAGAGCATGAAGATACTGGCAGATTCGAAACACAAACACCTCACTATACTTGAAGTCCTTTACCAGGTGGGGTTCAATTCAAAGAGCGCCTTCAACAACCAGTTTAAACTGTTTACCAACCTCACCCCTATTGAATACCGGTCGCGGGCCATTGGCTGAGTTTACTAAAAATGGTCCATTAACCTGTTACAGGTCGACATTCCCCCAATATCTTGCTTCATTTGTGCCGGATTCTGGATAACCACTGGGCTGACCGGCATTTTGTGAAAAACATGATAGAAATTTTAACATTGAAAAAGGAGAGAT
The DNA here is from genome assembly GCA_964590675.1 of uncultured Draconibacterium sp. Taxonomy (GTDB): domain Bacteria; phylum Bacteroidota; class Bacteroidia; order Bacteroidales; family FEN-979; genus CAIVAT01. The sequence continues at coordinate 560 of CAZPWZ010000379.1, read as the reverse complement.
CATGATGAAAAACGCAGTAAAAATAACAGGGATATTGATCTTATTACTGTTGGTATTTGATGTGAACAAGGTGCATTCGCAAACCAGTTTTATCTACGGAAAACAATTTGGTTCGGATAAGGATGGCGTTGCCTACAACCCGGTAACCGATAAATACGGGAATGTTTACATTGCGGGCGATACGAAAGGGGCTCTTGCAGGAAAGCATTACGGTAAAACGGATGGATTTGTCGTTAAATTCGACAGCACGGGAAAGACCATCTGGACAAAACAACTCGGTACGGCTGAAGAGGATAATATCAGCTGGCTGGCGCTTGACCGGGATGGCAATGTTTACGTAACCGGCTATACTTCCGGCCTGGCCGGTGAGATGAGTTTCGGGAAGGAGGATATCCTGGTCGCCAAACTGGATACCAGCGGAAATATTCTATGGCAGCGGCAGTTTGGCAGCGACAGTACGGATGTTGGGAACATGGTATATGTGGATGTTCGCGGAGATGTTTTAATAACCGGTGCGACGAAAGGAACGATAGATGAACTGTCATCTGGCGGAGTGGATT
>CAZPWZ010000378.1:0-3224 GCA_964590675.1 uncultured Draconibacterium sp. | reverse complement strand
TGAAGATGTCAACCGGAATATGTGGTTTGGTACGTCAGGCGGAGGTCTTACCGTTATTGGCCACGACAGGAAGAATTTTACATATTATTCTGTGCACGAAGGCATGACCTGCAATGATGTCCGGGCTATTTTGGTTGATAAAAATGGAAATTTCTGGTTGGGAACAGATGGTGGAGGTGCATGCAAGTTAAGCATGGATCGGAAAATATTTACCAGTTACACAGTAAACGAAGGCCTGGGCAATAATTTTGTCAGTTGCATATTGGAGGACATCAACGGGTCCATTTGGTTTGGAACAAAAGGTGCAGGAGTTTCGAAGCACGAAGGCAAATTATTCACCCACTATACCTCGAAAGAGGGATTGCACAATGTCCTGGTATGGAGTGTTTTGGAAGACAGGCAGGGAAACCTCTGGATTGGGACCGAAAGCGGCGTGTCGCGCCTTGATCCGGACAGGTTAACTTTTAGGCAATATGCAGCAAAGGAGGGATTTAGCGATAAACCTGTTTATTGTATTACAGAAGATAAATCCGGCAACCTGTGGTTTGCCACCTTAGGGGATGGTGTGATCCAGCTTGACCGGGAGGGCAGGAAGTTTACCCATTTTACCGAAAAGGAGGGCCTGAACAGCAATAATAACCGGAGTATATGGGAAGATAAAAATGGCAATCTATGGATTGGTGCAATGGGAGGCGATACCACAAAGTACGAGGGAAGATTTTTTAAGTATGAAATTGGCGGTGGTGTTACAAAATATGATGGTCATTTTTTTACGAATTACTCGGTTAAAGAGGGTCTCAGCGATAATACGGTACGTCCGGTCCTGGAAGATCGACAGGGAAACTTATGGGTTGGGACTAATTCGAATGGAGTTACACGGCTTGACCGGGATGGAAAGACCTTCACCCATTTTACCGAAAAAGAAGGGTTGATCCATAATTCCGTTCACAGTATGATGGAAGACCGGGATGGCAATCTCTGGTTTTGCACGATGGATGGTATATGCAAACTTGACTGTGATGGTAGGTATTTTACACATTACACGGAGAAGGAGGGTCTGAGCCATCATGTTGTACTGAGTTGCCTGGAAGATGGCCCGGGAAATCTCTGGTTTGGTACCCGATTTGGCTTGAGTAAGCTTATTTTTTCCGATAATGCCGGTGAACGGGAACGATTCTTCAAAACCTATACCTTTGAGGATGGTTTTTCAGGGGTTGGGGTATTAGAGGGGGCCATGGCTAAGGATAGGCAGGGTGTCATCTGGGTTGGGGCCAACGACAGACTAACCGCTTACCACCCCGAAGGTGACATCCCCGATACAATTGGACCGGGTATTCAACTGACAAATTTGGCATTATTCAGCGAAAACATTCCCTGGTCCGTTTTTGATATAAACAAGGATACAACCATAGCATTAGGAAATGGAGTACAAGTAAGTAATATCCATTTTGACAGCTTATCGGACTGGTATTTTGTGCCTGAAAATTTGAGCCTGCCCCACAACAACAATTTTCTCACTTTTAATTTTGTCGGCATAACCCATAGGCAAAGTCAGAAAGTAAGGTACTGTTACAAATTGGAGAGTTTCGACGAAAATTGGAGCACCCTGACCAACCGTACCGATGCCCCTTATGGCAATCTGCCACCCGGTACCTATACATTCAAAGTAAAAGCGATGAACAGTGACGGATATTGGAGCAAGGAACTGAATTACACGTTTACCATCCGTCCTCCATGGTTTAAAACAATCTGGTTTCGGGCACTGTCCGTAATATTTATTCTTTTTGTATTGATAGTCCTCCACAGTTGGCGCACAGCCTCGCTCCGCCACCGGAAAAAACAACTTGAAAAAATCGTTGAACGAAGAACAAAAGAATTGGTTAGGCAAAAAGAAGAAGTCCTCCATCAGAAAAAATCCCTGGAAGCCACATTGGATAAACTGAAGCAAACCCAGTCCCAGCTTATCCAATCTGAAAAGATGGCCTCCCTGGGGATGCTTACAGCCGGAATTGCACATGAGATCAACAACCCGGTCAATTTTATCAATTCCGGGGCCATCAGCCTTGAAAAAGACTATGAAGACCTTGAAAAAATCATCAATGCCATTGACAATTTCCCTCCGGAAGCACAAAAGCTCGCCAGTGAACTGGGATTGGATGAACTCATGAAGGTCATACCGCAAACCATCGAGGATATCAAAACCGGGGTGCAGCGGACCTCCGAGATCGTGAAAGGACTGCGCAATTTCACCCGGCTTGACGCCTCCGGTTTGAAGGAGGCAGATTTGCATGAAGGGATTGACTCTGCCTTGTTGTTATTGAGCCATAGAATCAAAGACCGGATAAGGATTGTAAAAGACTATGATCAGCAGATCGGAAATATTAATGCTATCCCGGCCCGCTGAACCAGGTGTTCATGAACCTGCTGAACAATGCCGTCGATGCCATCGACCAGAAAATCAAGGAAGATACCTTTAAGACCGGAACTATGCAACATGCAAACGGCGAAGGAGGCTACCAGATTAAAATTGCCACGAAGTTATATGACGAAGCCAATGAAAAAAAGGTGAAGATTTTGATCAGTGACAATGGTGCCGGTATCCAGGAGGAATTCCGGGAAAGGGTGTTTGATCCGTTTTTTACAACCAAGGAAGTGGGCAAAGGAACTGGTTTGGGGCTATCCATTTGTCATGGAATCATAGAAAAACATGGTGGTTCAATCACTTTCAAGAGTGTTCATGGAGAAGGAACAGATTTTATCATTACATTATCTGACATACAATGAGTAGAGCCATGATAGAAGAAATTTCAATGGAAAAACTGACTGTTCTGTATATCGATGATGAAGAGATCAACCTCCGGATGTTTAAAAGTGCGTTCCGTCGCGATTTTTTGATCCTGATCGCATGTTCCGCCTTGGAAGGATTAACCATCCTGGAAAAAGAACCAGTGGATATCCTGATCACCGACCAGCGCATGCCGGAAATGACCGGGGTGGGTTTGCTCAGGGAGGTGGCCCAGAAATTTCCGGCAACACGTCCTGTCAGGCTGATCATCTCAGGTTATTCTGCCGACCAGGATATCCAGGAGGCGTTCAAAAACTACAAACTGTTCCGTTTTATCCCGAAACCATGGGACGAAACACTACTGAAAAACATTATTTTAGAGGCTTCAAACTTACTAGAAAAAAATTATGAGTGACGAAAAAAGCAAAATACTGTATGT